>CAYGAW010000135.1:0-15965 GCA_964347945.1 uncultured Anaerolineales bacterium | reverse complement strand
GTGCCCGTCATGACTTGGATCACGTCGTCCGTGTTCAAGGTCAGGCCGCTGGTCACGGCGTAGCGCTCGGTCTCACCATCGGCTCGCCTGATCAGGACGTGGTTGGGTGAACCTTGTTGGCCGCCCTTTAGGGGCCACGGCGGGACCTTGTCGCGCGTGTAGGCCACCGTCAGCCAGGCGTTGTCGGACCTGATGCGATAGTCAATCCGCACACCCTTGCCGCCCCGATGGAAGCCAGCGCCACCATCCTCATCGTGGAAGCTGAGATAGTCCACCGTCACGCCGTACCGTGCTTCGGCCACCTCGGCTGGGCAGTTGTACGTTTCCCCGTGCAGTGCGGAGAACTGACCCGAATTGCCATCGGAGGTCGACGAACCGCCCCAGCCTCCCAGCTCGGGTTCAATCACTGCATAATCCCGGCCGGTATCGGGATGGATGCCGCCAAAGAGCGTGCCGCATACCGAAGCAAAACCGCCTGCGGGCAGCCGTTCCGGCATGTGTGGGGCCAGGCAGCGCCAGATCAGATCGTGCAACCTGATGGTAATCTCATAGTAGATGCCCTGAGCTGCCGGATAGGTCGGATCAAAGACGCTCCCGTGGCGCGTCAGGACTCTCAAAGGACGGAAGGTGCCACCGTTGCTCAGTCTATCTGGCGACACGATACCCTTGAAGGCGATCTGGCACGCCACAGTCGCTTCGTCCCGGCTCATGTTAAAGGGGCCCTTGTCTTGATCAGGATTGCCCCGAAGATCAACGATGAACTCCTCGTCAGTAATCTCAACAGTGACCTTGTAATCCGGTCCTTGATCTTGTTCTTCGACCAGGGAGTACTTGCCCTTGGGCAGGCGTCCCAGCGCGGCCAGGGCGACCCGCTCCCCATAGTCCAGGTACTCTTCAACAGCATGAAGGAAAACATCCTTCCCATACTTGTTCACGATTTCCAAGACGCGGCGCTCGCCGACCCGGACCGAAGCCACTTGAGCCCACATATCGCCCGTCAGGAAATCGGGCATGCGGCAGTTCGCCGTGAGGATCTCAAACACGGACCGGATGGGCTGGCCCCGGGAGAAGAGCTTGATGGCAGCGAGGATCAGCCCCTCCTGAAAAATCTCCGTCGCGTCGGTTGACATGCTGCCGGGCACCATGCCGCCCACATCATTCCAGTGGGCGATATTGGCAGTCCAGGCAACGATCTCGTCGCCTGCAAAGACCGGCATGACGAGCACAACGTCGTTCAGGTGCGTCACCCCGCCGCTGTATGGGTCATTGGTGATAAAGATATCGCCCGGCTCGATGTCGCCCGGCTGGTTGAACTTTTCCAGTACCCGCTTGACGGCCTTGTCCAGTACCCCGACAAAGGCTGGAATGCCGGCCCCAGAACCGGCTAGTTCGCCATTCTTGTCGGTGATGCCCGTGCCCATGTCGAGGACTTCGTAGATGATCGCGCTCATGGCCGTGCGGCGCAGAGCGGCGAACATCTCGTCAGTTGCCGCCTGGAGTGAGCTCTGGATGATTTCGAGCGTAATCGGATCATGCTTGTCATTCATGGGCAATCCTCCTCATTGGGCAGTGCGGATCTGATAGTCACCATAGTCATTCACATGACACGGTAGGCCAGGCGGGATCACCGTCGTGGCACCGTACTCTTCGATGATCGCCGGACCGACAAAACTCATGCCCGGTTTCAGCGTGTCGCCATCGTAGATCGTCGCCAGATGGATGCCAGCTTCAACGTAATCCACTTCCCGCTCTTCCTTGACCGCATCCTCGAGCTTGCGCCCCGTCGTGGGGAGTTTCTCTGGCTTCAGCTTGTCCACCTCGGCAATGGCGACCAGGTGATAGGCGACCAGTTCCACTGGGGCGTCCAGCGTGTAGGTGTATTCGCGTTCATAGTCCGTGTCGAACCGCTGGCGGATGGCCTTGATCTGCTCTGCCGTGATCTCGCCCTCGGGCAGGACAATCTCCACAGAATGCTCCTGGTTCTGGTAGCGGCACCGAGCATAACGCAAGAAATGCACGCGTGCTGGGTCGATGTTCTCGGCGCCGTACTCCTGGAGCGCCTGTTCTTCCAGTTCCCGCAGCGACTGGTCTAGCTCCGCAGCCGCTCCCGCGGCTGACAGGTCGACGATCTGGGTCTGCAAGTAATCGCGGCGCAGATCGCTGAGTAACATGCCCCAGGCAGAGAACACGCTGGATTGCCTGGGGATCGCTACCTTCTTGATGCCCAGCTCCTTGGCCAGTGCGCAGGCGTGCATTCCACCGCCGCCGCCAAAGGCGATCAGCGTGAAGTCACGCGGGTCATGACCGCGATTGACCGAGATGAGCTTGATGGCGTTGACCATGTTGTTGTTGGCGATGCGGACGATGCCCCGAGCCACCTCCTGCCGGCTAGTGTTGAGAGTCGTGGCCAGCTTGTCCAGTGCACCAGCTACGCCGTCCATGTCCGCCTCGATGGTGCCACCACAGAAGTAGTGGGGGTTGATACAACCCAGCTCCAGATTCGCGTCGGTAGTGGTCGCTTCTGTGCCGCCGAACCCGTAGGACACTGGACCGGGCACCGCGCCGGCACTCTGTGGGCCGACGTGCAGCCGCTCGAACTCATCCACCCAGGCGATTGACCCGCCGCCGTTGCCGATTTCCACCATGTCAACCACCGGCACCATCACTGGATAGCCGGCCGAGGTTTCGTGGCGTTCGATGTGGTAGTTGGTGTTGAGCTTGACCTCGCCGCCCGTAATCAGCCCGCATTTGGCCGTCGTCCCGCCGATGTCAATGGCGATGGCATCCAGCTCTCCGATCAGCCGGCTCAGCGCCGCAGCGCCCCAAATCCCGCTGGCGGGGCCCGACTCGATCATGGTGATGGGGATTTGGCGCGCGCTCTGGACTGTATCCACGCCGCAGTTGGATTGCATGATGTATGGCGTGCACCGCATCCCGGAATCGTAGAGGGCGCCGGTTAAGCGGTCCAGGTAGCGGTGGGCGATCGGCTGCACGTACGCGGACAAAACGGCGGTGTTGGCACGCTCGTACTCGCGCCACTCGCGCGTGATCTGGTGCGAAGCCACCGCGGAGACTTCTGGCCAAAGCTCCTTCACCTCGGCCAACACGGCCTCTTCGTGGACTGGGTTGGCATAGGAATTGATGAAGGAGATGGCGATGGCCTCAACTCCTTCGGCCCGGAAATCATCGAGGATGCCCGGCAGCTCGGAAAGGTCCAGGGGTGTTGTCTCGATCCCCTTGTAGTTGATGCGCCCCCTCAGTTCGCGGCGCAGGTAGCGGGGCACAAAGGGCTCGGGCTTGCGGTATTCCAGGTTGAAAAAGTCGGGGCGGGTGCCGCGACCGATCTCCAAGATGTCGCGGAACCCCTCGGTTGTGAGCAGCCCAACCTTGGCGCCTTTTCTCTCGGTGATCGCATTGATCACGATCGTCGTCCCGTGTACAAAGGACGCGAACTCACTCGGGCTGATGTTGCTGGCCGAGATGACGTCCATCACGCCCTCTTCGAATTGCGCAGGAGTCGTGTGACTCTTGCCTGTGATAACGTCACCGGCAGGGTCAACGAACACAAGGTCCGTGAATGTGCCTCCAATATCCGTAGCTACTCTCAGCATATTGATACCCTCTACTATGAAATCTGTGGCTGACCTGCGGACGCAGCCCAGCCGCTCTTCTGGAGATATCCCGCGAAGGAGCCTTAGTTCCCCCGCAACCAAGACCTCATATCGCCGAAGTCGTACTGCTCATCAAGTCTCCAGGGGGTGAACTCCTCCGGCGGGGGTGATTCATAGGCCCCTATCTTGCTGTGACTCCACCCTAGGAGGTTCTTCAGTTCAGCCGCGAACTCGGCGGTCTTGAAGGCAGCGATCATCGGGTCCAAGACAGGCACGCCGAGTTCCTCCTGGAGTTCCTGATAGAAACCGTAGGTGGCCGTACAACCCAAGATGAGGACTTCGGCACCATCACGTTCTACGGCGTCCCGTGCGACCTCTCTGAATCGCCGCGCTGTTTCCTCCTCGTCCTCGTGGAACTCGAGCACCCCCAAGTCAACCGACTTGAAGGAGGCCAGTCTCTCCTTCATGCCGTACCTGATCACGTTTTCCATCATCTCCGGGATCCATTTCCTGCGGCCCACGATGATGGAGAACTTATCTCCTAGCGTCGAGGCGATATGGGTGGATGCTTCGCACGGAGCTATGACCGGCATTCGCTCCGCCACTTCCCGGGCCGCCTGTAGGCCCACATCGTAGAAACAGCCGATGATCGCGGCGTCGAAACCCTCACTCTCCGCCTCTTTGATGAGGTGCAAGATATCCACCAGGACCAAAGCCTCGTAGTAGCGGTATTCCACATGTTCGGGGCCTCGAGGCAGGCTGACCATCGCAAGCTCGGTCTCCTGCCGCTTCTGGGCGATCAAGAACTGAAGCCCCTCGTCCACCAGACTCTTTCCTACCGGATCGATGTATAGAATCCTTTGCTTCATAGCTACCTCCCGCAAGAGTGCTTGGCCGTCGTCGCGCCGCTCATGCTCCTTGTCCGCCGCTGATTTGATGGCAACGGACCATGTGCCCCTTCTCTACCTCGACCATGATCGGATCCACCTTTGAACAGAGATCCTGCGTCACCGGACAGCGCGGGTGGAAACTACACCCGGTCGGGACGTCAACCGGACTGGGAATCTCACCGCGTGAGGTGATCTTCTTGGGCTTGAGCTCCTCCTCTGCCGCTGAGACCACGGGGATGGAAGACAGGAGCATCTGAGTGTAGGGGTGATATGGGTTGCGGAAAAACTCAGCCGCCTCGGCGATCTCGCAGATCTTGCCCAGGTACATGATGGCTACCCGGGAAGCCACGTTGCGCATCAGGCTCAGGTCATGAGTGATGAACAGGTAAGAAAGGTCGAACTCTTGCTGAAGTCGGATGAGGAGGTTGATGATCTTGGCTTGGATAGACACGTCCAAGGCGGAGGTCGGCTCGTCGAGGATGACCAAAGAGGGGCTGGTCGCCAAGGCCCTGGCGATAGCCACCATCTGCTTCTCGCCACCGCCCAACATCTGCGGATACTTGTGGATGTAGTCCGGCGGCAGTTCGACCATCTCCAACAGTTCAACGACCCTGGACGACAGCTCGCCATCCGACTGATGAATCCGGAGTGGCAGCTCCACAATTTGTTTGATGGTCCGCCTGGGGTTCAAGGACGACCCCGGATCCTGGAACACGATCTGAATCTCTTTCTTCGCGGCCGCCGAACGCTTCCTACCTCCCTCGAACAAGCTTTGTCCCTGGAAAGTGATGTCGCCCTCAGTCGGCTGGTACATCCCCACGATGGTATAGGCCACAGTGCTCTTCCCGGAGCCCGATTCGCCAACCAGACCGAAGGTCTCCCCTTCCCGCACAGCAAAGGAGACGCCGTCCACCGCCTTAACGGTGATCGGCTGTCGTGTCAGGATGCCGCTGTGTCCTACGATGAAGTGTTTCTTCAGGTCGGTGACGGTCAGAAGATCAGTAATCATACTCTCTAGCTTCCCTTTTCTTCCTGACGGTAGAGAAAGCAGGCTACCTCGTGGTCCTCGCTCACCCGGTAGAAGCGAGGTTTCTCCTGCCTACAAACGTCCCAGGCTCGATCACAGCGTGGATGGAAACGACAGCCAACGGGTGGGTCAAGGTAGTCGGGAATCCGACCCGGGATCCCACCGGCTATTCCTCCACCGGTCAATTTGGGGACCGCATTCATCAGCCCCAGGGTGTAGGGGTGCAGCGGCTGCGAGAAGAGTTCGTCCGTGGGAGCCACCTCCACCATGTTGCCGGCGTACATGACGTAGACCCGGTCAGCCATCTCTCGCACCACCCCCAGGGTGTGGGTGATGAGAATGATGGAAGTGTTCCTCTCGTCGGCCAGCCTCCTGAGCAGCCGCAGGATCTGGTCCTGGATGCTGACGTCCAGGGAAGTACCTGGCTCGTCGGCGATGATCAGCTCCCGACTCCCAGCCACAGCCATGGCGATGCAGACCCGCTGCCGCATGCCCCCACTCAGTTGGAACGGGTAGTTCTTCAGCAGACGTTCCGCATCGGGCAGGGCTACCTCTTTCAACGCGGACACGGCCCTCTGGTGAATCTCCTTCCCGGACGACCTAGCATCCCCCGCACCAGAGTATTTCACAGCTGCGCCGAGTTGCTGACCGATGGTGAAGACCGGGTTGAGAGCTGCCGTGGGATCCTGGAAGACCATGGAAATCCCCTCGCCTCGCACCTGCGAGAGTTCCCGCCCACTCATCTTCAGGATGTCCCGACCCTTGAAGAAGATCTCGCCTCCTGGGATCCGTGCTGGTGGCATGGGTAGGACCCGGAGGACAGCCTTCATGGTAGTGGTCTTACCGCAACCGGTCTCGCCCACCAGCCCGACCTTCTCACCGCCATACACGACGAAGTACACACCATCCAAGACCTTTAGACTGCCGCCGAAAACGTCGAAGTGAACGTAGAGGTCCTTGATGTCCAGCAAAAGCTCCTTCGCCATGTCACACCTCCTCAGCCGCCAACATATCCCGCAGGCCGTCCCCCAGCAGGTTGAAACCTAGAACAACGACCACAATGGCCAGGGCGGGGAAGACCGCAATCCACCACTGGTCCGGCAGGTAGTTGTAGCCATCGGCGACCATGGTTCCCAGGCCTGGCCGCGGCGGTTGCACGCCCAGCCCGACGAAACTGAGTGAAGCGCCAATGAGGATGACCCAACCCATGTCCAGGCTCATCTTGGTGAAGATGGGCGAGATACAATTGGGCAGGATCTCCCGAAAGAGGATATGAAATCTGCTCGCGCCCATGGTCTCGGCCGAAGCGACGAAGAACTCGTTCCGCAGAGTGGAGGCCAGTCCGTAGACGAGGCGGGCGTACCATGGCCACCACATGAGGGAGACGGCTAGCATGGCATTGAATAAGTTGGGAGTGAGAACGGAACAGATAGCTAGGGCCAGCACCAGCGACGGTATGGCCAGGAAGATGTCGGTGGTGCGCATGATCACCGTGTCCAGCCGTGTCCCCTGGGCATAGCCGGCCGCCAGCCCCAGTATCACCCCCACAGGCACAACCAAGCTGAGAACAACCACGCCCATGGTCAGCGAGAAGCGGAAGCCGAAGAAGATCCGGCTCAAGATATCTCGTCCCACCACATCGGTCCCGAAGGGATACTCCCGGCAGGGTGGACGGCTAGCGTTGGCGAAATCGACGAAAGCGCTGGCGTGCTTTGGGTAGGGGGCCACCACCGGAGCGAAGAGGGCCAAGAAGGTCACCAGTAACACCGTGGACAGCCCGACGACGGACAGTCGGTTGCGAGAGAACTTGTACCAGTTGCGCCGAAGGTTCTCCCTCCTCTTGGCCCAGGTCAGGGATTTCGCTGGCATCATCTTGCTATTCACTGCTGCCATCGTGCTATTCGCTCCTTCCCACTCCCAATCGGATCCGCGGATCCAGCCTGGCGACGACGATGTCGACCCCGATATTTGTCAAGATGAAGACCACCCCCAGGATGAGGATGACCGCTGATATGGCATTCAGATCTTTGCGCAGCATGGCGTTTATGCCGTATCGAGAGATGCCGGGCCAGTTGAATATCAACTCCACCAGGAAGGCGTTACCTATGGTGGCTGCAAAATCGAGGCCCAGAATGGACACGGTGGGAATGAGAGAAGGTTTGAGCAGAAAGCTCCGCATGATCACGCTCTCTGGGATGCCGAGAGAACGTTCGGAGGCGATGTAGTCCTTGGTGAGGTTGTCGGACATAGTGGAACGCGTAATGCGCGCCTCCTGCGACATGCCTCCCAGAGCCAAAGCCACTGCGGGGAGAATGAGGTGCCAGGAGGCGTCGAGGAAGGCGCTAGGATTGCCAGCGAGCAGAGAATCAATGGTGAGGAGACCCGTGATTGAAGCCGGCTTGGCGATCTCGGGGCTGAGCCTGCCCATGGTTGGCATCCACTCCAAGGTCATGCCGAAAACTAAGAGGAAGAGGACGGCAAAGATGAAAGAAGGGGTCACCACTCCCAGGTAGGAGATGACCCGGACCACGTTGTCCACCCAGCTGTCCTTCCGCCAGGCAGAGATGGTTCCCAGGATGATCCCCCCCGCCCCATTTATCACGCCCGCGAAGAGGGCCAATTCCAACGTGGCCGGGAAGAACTCCCTGATGTCGTCGGCCACCGGACGCCGCGTCACCAGGGAGATGCCGAAATCCCCCCGCATGGCATCGCGGAGCCAATAGAAGTATTGGATGTGCAGGGGTTGGTCTAGGTGCATCTGCTCGCGCAGGTTGTCAACCACCCACTGGGGCGCCCTGGGGCCCACGGCCATCCGCGCCGGATCGCCGGGCATGATGCGGGCGATGATGAAGATCAATACGGAGAGACCGAATACCACAAAGACGGAATGGACGGCGCGACGACCAAGGAAAGTAATGAAACTCATCTTCTCCTCGATGATGAAACCCAGGTGGAGCCCCTGAGGGGCCTCAATGGGCCCCTCAGGGGCTCGACGTTAGCGAATGTGTAGCACCTACGGCCCAGTGACCCCGATTCGGGCCGCGAACATGGTGTAGCCCATGACCGGGATAACCTCTCCTCGGGCCGGAGGCCAATCGATATAGGCCGTCTGGACAGCCTGCTTCTGGACCTGGTCGTACAGGAAGAGAGACGGACAGAGATCCACGATGTAATCCTGCAAATCCCTGTACTTCGCGTACCTCTCCTCCTCGTCCACGGTGGCCAGAGCATCGTCGATCATACCATCCAGCGTATCGTCCAAGAGCCACTCGTTCTGCGACCAGGTGGGGGCCGCGTCGGAGTGGTAGCGCACCTTCAGCAGGGAGCCCGCTTCGGGGAAGTCAGCCGAGACGTAGATGGTCACGATGTGAGGGCTCGTCTCCTGGCTGGCCATCTCCTCGACCACGGACAACCACGGTGTGCCGACGATCTCGACGTTGATCCCGATCTCAGCCATATTGGCCTGGAAGAGGAGGGCCCACTTCTCCTCCGCAGGTACCTCGGTGATCCAGTGGACTTCCACGGGGTACTGATCGAGTTGATCGGCGTACGGCGATAGCGCCAATTCCTCCTGTGCCTTGTCAAGGTCGCGCTCGAATACGAAGACATCCGGGTTGTGACCCGCACAGATCGCCGGGACTGGCCCCACGGATTGCTTGGTGCCTGGCCACTCCAGGCCCACAGCGGCATCGTAGTCGAACGCGTAGGCCACGGCCCGCCGGAAGTGGACGTCGTCCAAGGGCGGCTTCCTGGTATTCATCATATAGTAGAATTCGGTGAGCACCGGGAAGGCGATGATGTCGACGCCCTCGATCTCGTCGAGCGCCTCCAGCGCCTCAACCGTCTGCCACTGGTCGGTGATCTCCAGTTCCTGCCGCGACATCATGGTGCGCACGGTAGCCGCCTCGGTGGTGGCGATGAAGCGAGCCTCGTCGGGCGCGTTCTCGTCGAACTCTCCCCACCAGTCCTCGTACTTCTCCATCAGCAGATACTCTTCCAGAGGGAACTCCTTAACCATGTAGGGCCCAGAGCCAGCGTCGTGGGTCAGCAGGTACTCCTTGCCATAGTCGCCGTTATCCCCGTAAGGCCCTGGGGTGACGATGTTGTCCATCACCTCCTGCTCGTCGAGGATATACAGGCGGATGAGGCTGATCAGGAAGAGCCCGCTCGGCTCGACCAGTGTGAACTCGACCGTGTAGTCGTCGACGGCGCTGGCGCTATCGACGGTACCCAGGAACACATAGGCGAGCCCCTCTCCGATCTCCAGCATGCGGTTCATGCTGAAGGCGACATCGCTGGCCGTCAGTTCGCTCCCGTTGTGGAACTTGATCCCTTCATTGAGATAGAACGTCCACGTAAGGCCATCGTCTGAGACATCCCAGTCCTCCGCCACGGCGGGGTCGACGCCGCCCTCCGTGTTGGGGAAAACTAGGGTGTCATACAAGTTGACGAGAGAGGACGTGCTGGAAAAGTCAGAACCCACCGCGGGGTCGATGTACGTTGGCCAGGCAAAGGTAACCCTGAGAACCCTCTTCTCTGGCGGCGGTGGCGGTTCTGTGGCCTCAGGCGGTGGTGGCGTGGGAGAGGCCTCAGGTGGTGGCGGCGGTTCGGTCGCCTCAGGTGGCAGCGGGGTGGCAGGGGGCGCGCAAGCGGGCAGCACCATAGCCACCACAACTAGAAGACTCAACGTGATCCACAAATGTCTCTTGCTAAACATTTCTCCTCCTTCTGTTCAGCTCTATCGGACCTAGGCAGCCAAATAGTGTCTCTATTCTATCACCTCCTTTAGCTCAGTATCCAGGGACTCCCATCTGTTGACACAACTCAACCAGCCGGGGGTGCACATACACCCCTTCGTCCTCCATCTGCACGTCGTCCGCCCAGACCGAGGGCCCGATCACGATGCCGTCGGTATGGCTGGGCGCTCCCATCCGGGTTCGGCCTATGCCGAATTGCATGCAGCCGAACAGCCTCTCATCCTCCAAGATGCGTCCCGTCAAACGCGTCACCCCGGGGTTGAATCCGTAGCAAGCGTGGTCTACCAGGTACATGAGGGGGTCTTGGAAGCCATCCAGCCATCGCTGAAAAGTCCTTGCCTCCGCCCCTCCGTCGATCGCTTGGATGCGACCTTTGTCTATGGTGAGCCTGACCGGATTCATCAATAGCCCCAACTCCGTCGGAGGCCAAAGTGCCCCATCGAAGACCAAGGAACCCTCGAAGGTATCAACGAGTTCCTTGAACCAAGACTGGCCAGCCAGCATCTGAGAGTAACCGCCGCCCTCTCCCGCGCCGATCTGGGTAAAGGTGGGCGGTGCTTGAGAATCCGTGTGCACCACCAGGTCGGTCCCCGCTGGGCTGGTAATGTGAATCTCCTTCGCCTGGTGAGAGAGCTCATAGAGGGCACCGGCCATCTCCTCCAGAAGGGGGTAGTTCACCTTGCCGATCGTCCGCACCAACATGTCCACATCCATGCCCGGCAAACAGAAATACCGACACCCGGCGGCGATGGCCTCCCGATGGGCATTACTGTACAGGATGTAGGCCACCGCGAACTCTATCCACACGTTAGCCGCGGTCAAGGCCTTCGCCACTGGCGGAGGTGGGTCTTGGCAAGGGTTGGGCAGCGTCTCATACCAGATGATGGTGGGCGTGGCACCAACTGCATGGGCCGCCTGTGCCGTGGCCCGCACCACTCGCTCGTCGCTGGACGTATCGGCGGTGATCACCACCTGCTCGCCTGGTCTCACCGGCATGGCCTCCTCCACCAGCTTTCGGGCCGCCGCCGCCAGTTCTAAGAAGTGGTATTCTCCCCTCGTCTCAGTTCCCACAGCCAGTACCATTACTTCAGCCTCCTTCTGCACTCACCTTCGAGGCCACAATTGGCGATGATAAAGCCCATATGAGAGTGCATTCATTCCCCGATTCATTGCGCCAGGCATGGGGTTGACTCCCCTGGTAGTGGATGCTGTCGCCATCCTCCAGGGCGAAAACCTCGTCTCCCACCGTAATCTCCAGCCGGCCGTTCAAGATGAAGACGAACTCCTCCCCTGGATGCGTATCGCTTTTGGTCCTCATCGCTGGCCAGCAGGTCACTCTGTATGGTTCGATCTTGCCCCTGACCCCTCCTGAAGAGAGGAGTTCGAAGGTCGCTTTGGCCCTCCGATCAGCAACTTCCTCCGCCCGGCCTTTCCTCACGACCTGCCAGACTGGGACGGAATGCTCGAAGAAGCAGCTCAATTCCACTCCCAAGGTCTTGGCGATAGAGGATAGCGTGGCGAGGGAAGGCTTTGTCCTGTTTCTTTCGATCTGAGACAGATAACTGGGCGATAGGCTCACCATCTTACCCAGCTGGGCCAAGGTGATCCCCAACTCGGTACGGAGAGCCCTCAACTGCCTTCCCAGGCTCTCTATCTCTCCCTCGGCCTCTGCCATCGGGCGCCGCGCAGAGACCACCCTGCTATCCACCTTCTTACGACACCTTTCTGAGGTCCCCGAAGAAGGGGCGCCTGCGCAACCATTCGTCTAGAGCCGCAAACCGGTCACTTCTAGCGAGGTAGCTAGAAGACCGGCGGCGTGATCACCCAAACAGCGGTGACCGCTTTCTTCCCTGGGTTTTCCCAGCGATGCTTCACCGCCGGCAAGAAATGTATGCTATCGCCGGGACGGAGATCGTAAAGGTTATCCTCGATCCAGAACCTGAGTGTGCCCTCCAAGACGTACCCGAACTCCTCGCCAGGGTGGGAGCGATACTCATCGGCGGGAAGTGAGCCATCGTTGGGCTCGATGGTCACGAGCAGGGACTCCATGACCCTATCAGAGAATTGGGTAGAGAGCAGGGAGTAGGTGATGGGAGAGCCTTCGAAGCAGAAGGTCTCACGCTCCTTCGCGCGCACTACCTTGGTGGGGTTGATCACCTCAGGGAAAAAATGCGTAATGGAGACATCCAAAGCCCGAGCGATGGAATACAGCATGGAGATGGAAGGAGCAGCCCGGTTTCGCTCCAACTGCGAAAGGAACCCCGCGCTACAACCGCTCGCCTCCGCCACTTCCTCCAGAGTGAGCCGTCTCTCCAGGCGGAGTTCCTTTATCCTCTGGCCGACGATGCCGATGGTAGACTCCATGACCCACTCGCACCTATCTTACTACTTTTCTGTCTGTTTGTCAATAGTGAAAATTCTTAACTAATAGCAAACGCAGATGGCCGGATCACCTTTGGCATAGCGTGATCACACGACGCGACTAGGTCTCCGCCCTAGAGCCTATCTCACCGAACAGCTGCTGAGTCATCAGCTGCGACCAGATCCTCGTATCAAGCACCTGCATCGCTCGGGCGATGGCAATCCATCTTGCCTCTAGCGCACGCTTGTGCTAGCATGTACGCTAAACCAAGCCTGCTACGCTATAGAAGCCTCCCGTCGCGGTCAGCCTGACTTGCCGCAACACGCCGGCGAATGAAGGAAACAATGGCGATCATCAACCAGCTTCCCGACATCACTGATAGGAGTTTGCCGTGACAGAGCCGACCTCCGTCCTGGAAGGGATCCTAGTAGTTGACCTCAGCCAAGCCCTCGCGGGCCCGTACTGTACCATGCTTCTGGGCGACCTCGGCGCAGATGTGATCAAGGTGGAGCGACCTAAAGTCGGCGATATGTCCCGGGGCTGGGGGCCGCCGTTTCTCGACGGCGAGAGTTCATACTTCTTGTGCACCAATCGGAACAAGCGGGGAATAACCTTGAACCTCACTACCGAGAAGGGCCAGGAGGTCGTCCAGCGGCTGCTGGAGAGATCCGATGTCCTCGTCATCAGCCTGCATAAGATGGAATCCCTCCAGCGCTTCTCTCTCGACTATGAGACCCTACGCCGTTCGAACCCCCGCCTGATCTATTGCTCCATCACTGGCTACGGCCATACAGGTCCCATGGCCGGCCGGGGGGGCTACGATGTGGTGACCCAGGGCGAAGCCGGGCTGATGAGCCTCACTGGCGAGCCGGAGGGCGGCCCCATGCGCTATCCCGTCCCCTTGGCCGACCTCACCACAGGGGTCTACAGTGCTCTGGGCATACTTGCAGCGCTGTTGGTGCGAGAGAGGACGGGAAACGGTCAAGCCCTCGATATGTCGTTACTCGATTCTCAAGCCAGCTGGCTCAGCAATGTGGCCGGGGCTTACTTCGCCACCGGGAAGCGCCCACAGCGGCTGGGAAACGTCCATCCTAACATCGTCCCTTACCAGCCACTGCGGGCCAGGGACAAGCATATCATCGTGGCCGTCGGCTCGGAGCTGCTCTGGGAGCGCTTCTGTTCCTTGTTGGGTCTGGAGGAGACGATCATGAAGGACCCCCGCTTCGCCACAAACAAGGAGCGTATCAACCATCGCGAAGATCTAATCCGTCTGCTGGAGGAGATCATCCGGTCCCAGGAGGCAGATCACTGGCTGGAACGATTCACGGAGGCCGACATCCCTTGTGGGCCCATCAACTTCGTGGATGAGACCCTCACTGACCCGCAACTCGTTGCGCGCGGGATGATTGTGGAACTGGAGCACCCCCTCGTAGGGGTGGTGCGCTCATTGGGCAACCCGGTACACCTATCGCAAACCCCAGTCAGATATCGTCGACCCCCGCCCCTCTTGGGCGAGCACAATCAAGAGGTCCTTTCCTCTCTGGGCTATTGCGAAGAGGAGATTGGGGCACTAGAAGCCGAAGGGGTCATCTGAATCGGAAAGTCTCTCTCATCAAGCGCCCTTCCCTGTTGAGGCCCGCCGAATCTGGAGAGTTGCCCAGTCTGCAAGAATGGCCCTCTTTCTTCATCGGGCAACTTCCCACCAAGGCGTGGCCGGCAAATGGCCTGTCTAGGAGCAAGAGAGCATGGCGAACGGATACATGGGCAAGATTCTCAGGGTGGATTTGACCCACCAGAAGGCGACAGAGGAAGAACCCTCACGGGACACGCTACGGATGTGGGTCGGGGGAACAGGCCTGGGGGCCAGGTACCTATTTGAGGAGGTCCCTCGGAATGTCAACTGGTCACACCCGGACAACCGGCTGATCTGGGCTTCAGGCCCCTTGGGAGGCACCAAGCTATCGGGCACGGGCACCTTCTCCGTAGTGAGCAAGGGACCCATGACCAACCTTGCGGGAGCCACCCAGGCGAACGGCTTTCTGGGTGCTTATCTCAGGTTCTCAGGGTTCGATGCCATCATCTTTCAAGGCGCTGCCCCTCGATGGTCATATCTCTACGTACATGATGGCGGTGCCGAAATCCGAGATGCTGAGCATCTCGTCGGGAAAGACGCCTGGGAACTGGGCGAGACCTTATCCAAGGAACTGGGCCTCAAGCTCAGGAGTCGGGTCAGTATCTTTGGCATCGGCCCCGCAGGGGAGAACAGAGTGCGCTACGCGGGCATCGTCGGCGATGAGGGGCACGTCGCTGCCCACAATGGCGTGGGAGCAGTGATGGGCTCCAAGCGATTGAAGGCAGTAGCCGTGGCGCGAGGCAGCAACAAAGTACCACTGCATGATCCAGCGGAGTTGAGCAGCTTGTCCAAACGGTTGTTTGAACACGCCTCAACGGAATTCTCAGGAGGTGTGATCTGCAAGTTGGGCACGGGAGGTCTCGTGACCCCCTTTCACGAATCGGGATTGCTGCCTGTTAAGAACTATACGACCAATATCTTCCCTCAGCACGAGCAGATCAGCGGTCAGTACATGCGTGCTCATTATCAGGTGCGGCCCGCGCCCTGCTGGGCTTGTCGTGTGAGTCACCTGCGGCAGATCAAGGTCACTAAAGGGCCGTATGCGGGAGTGACAGGTGAGGAGCCAGAGTACGAGTCGATAGCCGGAATGGGATCCAATGTCGGGGTGACTGATGCGGGCGCTGTGGTGATGCTCTGCAACGTGGCGGACAGGCTTGGTCTGGATGTCAATGAGTCTTCGTGGACCATCGCCTGGCTGATGGAATGCTTTGAGAAGGGGCTGGTCAGCAAAGACGACCTCGACGGAATCGAACCGCGATGGGGAGATGCCGAGGCGGTCAGGGCTCTTCTGCAAAAGACAGCCGTACGGGAAGGGTGCGGCGACTGGCTGGCCGAGGGGGTGATGCGAGCTTCGCGACTGATCGGAGGAGAAGCGCCTGACTTGGGCGTCTACACTCTGAAGGGGGCATCGCCCCGTGGCCACGATCACCGGGCCCGCTGGTTCGAGCTGCTCGATACCTGCCTGTCCAATACCAGCACTATTGAGACCAGCTTTGGCGTGCCACCGGCTCTGCCGGGAAAGCCGACGCTGCTGGATCAGTTCTCGCCAGAAGAGGTGTCCACTGTGAATGCGGCGACAGGCGGCTGGCGGCAGTTCGAAGACTGTCTGGGAGTCTGCCGGTTCTGTTCGACAGATCCGTTGCTGGTTGTGGAGTCTGTGAAGGCGGCGACAGGCTGGGAGTTGA
>CAYGAW010000134.1:0-6024 GCA_964347945.1 uncultured Anaerolineales bacterium | reverse complement strand
TCGCCTATCTGGAGTCCGAGCTTGGTCGGTCTCTAGACTATGAGGCTCTTCAGGCCAGACAGCGGCGGCGCGAGGCCGAGTTGATCGAGGCCGAATCAGTGCTGCCGGGGGTGGAGGATTACATCGCAGACGCGAAGCGCCTGGGCTTGAAACTGGGGTTGGCGTCGAGCTCAGACTGCGAGTGGGTCAACCGTCATCTGAAGCGGCTGGGGCTGAGTGACGAGTTCGACTGTATCAAGTGTGCCGATGACGTGGAACGGGTCAAGCCGCATCCCGATCTATACCTGGCCGTCCTCGAGGAACTGGGCCTGGGCCCGGAGGAGGCAATTGCTCTGGAGGACTCGCCGAACGGTATCGTGGCGGCTCAGAGAGCGGGCATCTTCTGCGTGGCGGTGCCGAATGCCTTGACACGTCAGTTGTCCACCGAACACGCAGATCTGACGCTCCAGTCTCTGTCTCAGCTGCGCCTAAGTGAACTGATTTGGGAAGGTCAGGGCAAACCCAGCGCAGCAGAGGTGTAGCCAGATCCCCGTGCTACTCGATACAAGCACAGTTGAGCCAGGCATCTTCTCGTACCTTCCTTGGTTTCTCAGACGCGCTTCTGCAACGTGTGCATGGCGCACCGTCAACAGCCTCGGAGAGGCCTGTAAGGACGACCAGGATTGTGGAGCCCCCCCAACTTTGCTAGAATCTTCGCGGCGTGGCATAGGCCCCGCGAAGGCACTTTGAACTGTTCCGGAGGGATCGTTGAAGCACGAGGAGTGGATACGAAACGAGTTGCAGAAGTGGAGCACCTTCCTGGGCTTCCGGTACACGCCCAGGGAAGAGATAGAGCTGCGGCTGGACAAGGTCAGAGCGGAGATGGCTCGTCAGCAGATGGAGGCCCTTCTGTTGGTCCAGAAGATGGACTACTTCTATCTCTCGGGCACGACCCAGGACTCGCTCCTCTTCTTGCCGCTGGAAGGGCAGCCGCTGCTGATGGTCAGAAGGGAGCTGGAGAGAGCCAGGGTCGACTCTCCCTTGGAGAACGTAGTGGGCTTCAAGGACTTGCGAGAGGTTCCCTCGTTGATCCGCTCCCATCATGGCGCACTGCCCGAGATCATGGGTTATGAGTTCGACGTCTTGCCGGTACGGGACTACTACAGATACATGGAACTCTTTCCGGAGTGCCGGCTCCTCGATTCCTCTTCCATCATTCGACGTGCGCGCAAGATAAAATCACCATTTGAGATAGAGATGATGAGACAGGCGGGTGAGATCACGCGAAAGATCTACGAGGAAGCCAGAGGCTTTCTCAGCGAGTGGATGATGGAGATCGAGTTCGGCGGTATGCTGGACACGGCTGCCAAGAAGTATGGACACGAAGGCCTCGCCAGGGTCAGGTCACTCAACTATGAGGCCTACACATGGCACGTCCTGAGTGGGCCGAGCGGAGGCATCGTCAGTCAGTCGGATTCCCCGATGGGCGGGCTGGGCGTCTCGCCCGCCTTTCCCGTGGGGGGAAGCCTGAAGCCCATACGGGCCCATGAGCCTATCCTGGTGGACTTTCTCTGCACCTACCACGGCTACATGGTGGATGTGACACGCATGTTCTCCATCGGCAAGATGGAGAAGAAGTTCAGGGCCGCATATGAGGCCACTCGGCAGATACACGACGCCGTTCTGGAGGACACGAGGCCGGGAGCCAGGTGTGACCAGCTTTTCCGTAAGAGCGTGCAATTCGCTGCGGAGTTGGGCTACGGGGACAACTACTTGGGCCCGCCCGGCCTACAGACGACCTTCGTCGCTCATGGCATCGGGCTGGAGCTGGGTGAGTATCCCTATCTGGCGGAGGGGCACGACTACTCCTTGGAGGCGGGGATGGTCTTCGCGCTGGAGCCGAAGATGGTCTTCCCGGGAGAGGCCTGCGTGGGGATGGAGAACACGGTAGTCGTAACGGACGACGGCTACCAGAACCTCACGCCATTGGACGAAGGGATCTACCAGGCGTAGATTTGCGGGGTAATCCGAGAGGACTTCACGGCCCTCCTTTTTTGTTTGGCGAGGAGGCCAGTCGGTCACCCGTTCCCCTCTTGACAGAGATGGTCAAGCCGGGTATGCTGAGGGTATGGAAGCAAGGTACGTAGAGAAGAGGCTACAAGCGGCTCTCGCTCTTGGTCTCGTTTTCTCGCTGGGATTCATCGCCATGCTGCCTGTCGTGGCGTCCGAACAGCGCCAGGGGACGGTGCATGTGGTGCAACGCGGCGAGAACCTGACCGCCATCGCCAACCGGTACGGGACCACGCCTCAGGCTATCGCCAGCGCCAACAACCTGGTCAACACCAATCTGATATATGTTGGTCAGCGGTTGACGATTCCCGGCAGTGGGTCTGCTTCGACGCAGAGCAACAGCTTTCATGTCGTCAACCGTGGAGACACTCTAACAGCTATCGCCGCCCGGTTCGGCACCACCACTCAGGCTTTGGTGCAGGCCAACGGCCTGGCCAGCCCCGACAGAATCTTCGTTGGGCAGCGCCTGTTGATCCCAGGAGGTGGCTCGACGGCCCCGGCCTCGACCAGCACCACGGGCTACTACATTGTGCAACGTGGCGACACGGTGAGTTCCATCGCCGTGCGTCACGGCGTCACGGCGTGGGCCATCGTACAGGCCAACCATCTGGCCAATCCCAACTTCATCTACGTGGGTCAAAGGTTGGTGATACCGGGAGGCGCCTCGCCTGCGCCAGCGGCGCCTGCTCCTCAGCCGAGTGGGGGTAGCAAGCGTATCGTGATCGACCTCTCAGAGCAGCGGTTGTACGTCTACCAGGCCGGACAGTTGTTGTACAAGTGGGTGGTATCCACGGGCATGCCCGGCGCGGACACCATACCTGGCCATTTCAAGGTGCTGACCAAACTCCCCAATGCCTACGCCTATACGTGGGGCCTCCAGATGCCCTACTGGCTGGGCATCTACTGGGCGGGCAGCCTGCAGAACGGCATCCACGCTCTGCCCATCATGGCCAACGGGCAACTACTGTGGGAAGGGTACCTGGGGCAGCGGGTATCCTATGGGTGCATCATCCTCAACACCGAGAACGCCCGGACGCTCTACAACTGGGCCGAGGTGGGGACGCCGGTGGACATCCAGTGGTAGCGTGACAGGGATCCGGTGCGAGGAGCATCAGGGCCCGCTATTCCCCTCAGGCTGAGCTTCTTCCCTCTTCTGCGCCGCTAACCATGCGGCCCATGCTTCTATTCCCCGGCCTGTCTTGCAGGAGACCTCGAAGATGCGCACGTCCGGGTTGATACCCTTGAGCAGCTTGCGGAAAGCCGCCAGATCGAAGTCCAGGTAGGGGAGGAGGTCTACCTTGTTGACCACTATGGCGTCCACGGCGGCGAACATGGCGGGGTACTTGTAGGGCTTGTCGTCCCCCTCGGGTACGCTGGGGATCATCACCTTCAGCGCTTCGCCCAGGCCGAATTCGGTGGGACAGATAAGGTTGCCCACGTTCTCGATGAAAAGCAGGTCCAGGCCGTCCAGCGGCAGCTGCTCGAGGGAGCCTTGGACCATGTTCGCATCCAAGTGGCAGGTGCCGCCCGTGTTGATCTGGACTACAGGCACGCCGCGGGCTTCGATGGTGTCGGCATCCACGCGGGAGGCCACGTCGCCCTCGATGACCCCGATGCGGAATTCGTCACCGAGAGCCTCGATGGTCCTCAGTATGAGGGTGGTCTTACCCGCCCCTGGCGAGGACATGATGTTGACGGCCAGGATGCCCTTCTTGGCCAGAAGCTCTTGATTCTCAGCGGCCAGGCGTTCGTTGGCGCCGAGGATGTTCTCCATGACAGGTATTTCCATGGTTGGCTCCGCTCCTGGTGTGATGGCGCTACTCGACCTCGATACTGTCCACATAGAACTCGCGGCCGGCGACGATTTCCACGCTCAACTCCCCGCATTGGGGACAGGTCCATTCCCGGTCGCTTGGTGAGAAGGTCGTCTCGCAGGCTCGGCAGCGAAAGCAGGCAGGAACCCGCTCGAAGCTCAGGGTGGCGCCTTCGGCTGGAGTCTCCTTGCTCACGAAGTCGAAGTAGAACTGCACAGAGTCATCGACGATGCCCGACATCTCTCCAATCAACAGGTTTATGCGGGTGATCCTCTTCGCGCCGGCCTTGGCTGCGTGCTCCAGGGCGATGGAGAGCATCCCTTGTGTGACGGGCAGTTCGTGCATCTCAACTTGGCGGCCCATTGTATCATGGCGTTGGGGCGACAGCAAGCTCATGGCGCGCAAGGTGCGGAGAAAGGCTCTCAGGGGCTGTCGATGCATCACAGACACGGAGCGCTCCGCTGATCGAAGAAATCGCATGGCTGTGTGGCGGCCTCCCTGCAATCGAGGAGGACCATCGTGATGCTGGACTGCGGCCTGAAGGCCACAGCGTTCTGAGCGCCGTCGGGTCAAGCTCCGGCCTTTAGGCCGCAGGGGTACTGTAAGATTCGGGTATGCGTAAGACCTTGTTCTCTGAGTCTTTGGGGAGTCGAGGGCGCTGAGCGGCAGTGGCATATTGCAGCACTGTGGCCTGAAGGAAACAGCTTTCTGAATGGCGTTGGGTCAAGCTGCGGCCTTTAGGCCGCAGTGGCCCGTCCATGACAATGTCGCTTGGTTCAAGACAGGTGCCAGGATGGCTCGCTGGCGCGCGACGCCCCATCCTCTGGCCAGGGCATTGACAGGATGTCTGCACTGTGCTATACTTGAACCAGAGGGTGAGGGGAATCACTCTGGCGTGGAGGGATGGCAGAGTGGACGATTGCGACGGTCTTGAAAACCGTAGTGGGGGCAACCCCACCGGGGGTTCGAATCCCTCTCCCTCCGCCTCACATCACTAGCTCTCACGGAGAGGTCGCATAGTCTGGTCTAGTGCGGGCGCCTGCTAAGCGTCTAAGGGGTGATAAGCTCCTTCGTGGGTTCAAATCCCACCCTCTCCGCCACATGCGCCGGTAGCTCAATAGGACAGAGCAACTGACTACGAATCAGTAGGTTGGGGGTTCGAATCCTCTCCGGCGCATTCTGTCTTGACAGCTGCCCTTCTGTCGTCACACTACCGAAAGCGGTGGTCGCAGACGAAGGAGGGCTTTTGCTATGTCAGCCGGGCGGCCTGTGTTGCCCGGGCGGCGACCGATTGGTTGCTCTCGAGGTCAACTATCACGGCGAGCCTCCTTGGCGGTGGATGTGTGTCTGACAAACTTCTTCGACACCCTCCCAGCTACACTTCCCAGTAGACGGGGGCGTCGCAGATCCCCCAAGGTTCACGGGAAAAGAAAAAGGGCCATCCCACAAAGGGACGGCCCCTGCAATCGAGAGGGTGTTGCGCTTACTCCCTCGCTCTCCAGCGAAGCGCCTGTTCTGAGCGAAGTCGAAGGGTAGCGTACCCCGCCAGCCCGGCGAGACCGGTGCCCAGGAGCATGATGGTGCCAGGCTCGGGGACGAACTCCACCGCGCACGGGTCCAGACAGAGGATGGTGCAGTCGGCGTAGGGCTCAGCTTCTACCAACTCGGAGGGCCACCCCGCGTCCAAATGGCCCTCGCCGTCGTCGGGCACGCCGCCGGCTAGGTACACGCCGATCCACCTGAGGTCAAAGCAGTCGCCCACGCCAACATTGTTCAAAGGGGAGGTGTCCAGGTTCACCCTCATCTCGTAGTGTGCCCTTGCGCCACGAAGAGCGGCGTGATAGGTGACTCCGGTGAATGAGGGGTCATCAAAGCAGTTCTCGTGCTCCGCAGCCCAGTGGCCGAACCAGACGTATTCGTCGGGACCGCCAGGACCCACCTTCCAGATGTCTCCAAATAACATACCCTCGTCTTCTGGCAGGTCGCACGACTCCGCCTCCCAAGCGCAATCGACCCAAGCCGCAGGGTTCCCGGCGGGTTCATCCTCAAAAGCGAATGCCAGCTCCAGGTCCCAGTCGGTCGGGTCGTCGGGCACCTGGTCTTCGGGGTCCTCCAGGATCGCGCCCACGTACAGGTACTCCCCGTCGTGCATGAAGTACGC
>CAYGAW010000133.1:0-3667 GCA_964347945.1 uncultured Anaerolineales bacterium | reverse complement strand
ATCAGGTCAGCGCTGGAGAGGACAGCGCTGTCCAGCTCCTGCTTGTAGGGGGCATCCGAGCCCATAGCCGTGATGTGCAATCCAGGATGGAGCCACTGGGGTCGCACATAGGGTTCGTTCGACGGTGTACAGGTAACTAGAATGTCGCTTTCCCTTACCACGCTCTCCACATCCTCTGCGGCCACGCACTCGACTCCTAGGATCTCGGGCATCTCCGCGACATAGGAATCCAACCTGGTCTTGTCAAGATCGTAAGCCAGCACCTTCTGAAACGCCCTGACCTTGCCGAGTGCCATCATCTGGTAGCGACCCTGCGCTCCCGCTCCAACTACGCCCGCGACCGCCAGATTTTTCCTGGCGAGGTACTTGGCGGCGACGGCTCCCGCTGCGGCAGTGCGCACGTCGGTGAGATACCCGTTGTCGAACAACAGGGACTGGGGGAATCCAGTGCGGGCGCTGAGCACCATCATCATGCCGGTTCCGCTGGGCAAGCCCAACACGGGGTTGTCGTAGAAGCCGGTGGCAACTTTGATAGCCAGACTCTCCGACCCGCTGATGTATGCTCCCTTGACGTGTACCTCTCCTTTGACCTCTGGCATGTCGAGGCTCATAACCGGTGGTAGATTGACCTCCCCGGCCGCCAACCGGGTGAAACCGGCCTCAACCGCTGATATGGCCTCATCGAGACCAACAGAGCGGCGGATATCCGTTTCCTTGATCAGCAGAACTTCCATACGTTACCTCCCATGATCCCGATCTTACGGATAGGCACCCCGTGGCTGGGTGGTGCCATCGTGGCGTTGGCTCGCCTTCGATCACCCCGCTATATGCGTGGCAACGTGGCGCTTGTGTGCTCAGGCCGCTCCTGAGTCCGGGCACAGAATAGCGTCATTGAGCGCGTTTGTCAAGACTCGCGCGATAGAACGAGGAGCTGTAACCTGGCGATGAACCTCTCCTGGGCGGGGTGTGTGGATCAGCATACCGGTCTTATATAGCGATTCGGCGGCTCGATGAAGGACGACACTGTAACAACAAGAGCGAGATGCGCAAATCGCAGGTATCGGGACGCACTAATTGGGCGAGTCCATGCACACTTTTCAGTCCTTCGAGATGGGAGCTATGAAGTCCAAGTGGGAGAACATCGTGGAGTACAACCTGGCGGAGAGCGCGGTTCACCCCCTCTGCGTCCGCGACCTGGTGGATCAGGGGACCTTCTGACTCTCCAGCGGATCCTGGGCCACTCAAGCCTGCAGGTCGTGAAGCTATACGTGAATCTGGATACTAGAGATCTCCTGGCGCAACAGTGGAAGTACAGCCCAGTCGACACGTTGAGGTCTAGATTGGGGTCAAACCTTGCTCAGGTATCGCCGTCTTGAGATGAAGATCGATCTCAGAGAGCACCCAGCCATCGCTCACTTCGTGAAGGAGGGATGGACTCTTCAGAGGGTCGCTGACCACTTTGGCGCAAGCCAGCAACACATCGATCAGGTCTCGAAGAAACGAGGCGACGACGGCACAAAGTAGTGTCACCGTGGCTACATCGCTTTCAGGCTTGCCTGAAGAGGAGAAGTTGCCCGCGCTTGCCTCTGATTTATTAGCTCAGCTTGTTGTTACCTTCATCAAAGGGAGCACTGGCTCAAGAAGGGACTTTGCCTGTACAATGACGATGTCAGACTGATTGTGGGCTCGTGCTTACCCAGATCCCGCAACAGCCATCGCCCGGGCGAGTGAGGAGCAGCTTGTAGGGAATTGGCATGAAATGGATCCTTGTTCCAACGGCTCTCGCCCTGGGCATTGGCGCGGGGCTGTTGTTCACCATGGGGGGCGAGCGCTATGGTGGTGCAGAAGGTCTAGTCCTGCGCGTGCGCGCCGAGATCGCCTCACACCGGTCCCATCCGTCCTTCGTTCCCACGCCCCTGGCCATTCCAACGACAGGATGGGCCAACAATCCACTCGACACGGCAAAGGCCATGCCGCCAACCCCAACTCGAACGAGACCCATCATACCCTCGCCTCCGTCCACGCCGACTCCCGCCACTTCTCCAACGCCCGTTCATCATCCGGCGGCCCAAACGGTCGAGTTGACGGGCTTTGCGCACGTCTGGCAGACGTGGAACAACTGCGGTCCGGCGACGCTGGCCGTGAGCCTGAGCTACTTTGGGAGCACGTTGAGCCAGGCCGACGTGGCCGCTGTCCTCAGGCCCAATGGAGAGGACAAGAACGTCGGCCCGGAGGAACTGGCCGCCTTCGCCCGTTCACAGGGGTTTCACGCCATGGCCCGAGTCAACGGCGACGCCGACCGCCTCCGGCTGCTGCTAAGCAACGGAGTGCCTGTGTTGATAGAGACCTGGTTGGAGCCGGAACCAGGCGACGGCATGGGCCATTACCGGCTGCTGAGTGGCTACGACAACGTAAAGCAGGAGTGGATCGCCTACGACGTTTACGTCAGCAGCGGCGTCGATTCAGGCCAGCCTTATCGGGGCATCCGCCTGCCTTACGACGAAGTGGCCCAACTGTGGACGGTCTTCAACCGGGCCTACGTCCTGATCTACACCGACGACCTCGCACCAGCCGTGTTGAGCATCCTGGGTCAGGACGCCAACGAAGCGTCGATGTGGCAGAGAGCGCTGCTCTGGGCACAGGAAGAGGTGCGCCAGCGGCCCGGCGATGCTTTTGCCTGGTTCAACCTGGGCACCGACCTGGTGGCCCAAGGCGAATTTGAGGAGGCGGCAGCCGCTTACGACCAGGCCAGGATGATCGGCCTGCCTTGGCGCATGCTCTGGTATCAGTTCGGTCCCTTCCAAGCCTACTACGAGACGGGTCGCTACGAGGAGTTTATCGCTCTGGCTGATGCTACTATCGCCGTCACCTCGGACGTTGAGGAGCTCTTCTACTGGAAGGGCCTTGGGTTGCAGGCCATGGGGGATTCGACAGGCGCCCTTCGGGCGTTCCAGCGTGCCGTGTCTCTGAATCCCGGCTACGCCGAGGCGGCTGATGCCCTGGCCAGCATCGGAGAGTGACGGGAATGGCCGCTCATCGGCGCCACATCCTTCGCAACACCTTGCTGGTCGGAGCTTCTTTCGCCCTGGCCGCAGCGGCTGGACTATTGCGCAATGTAGTCATTGCCCGCCAATTTGGCATCGGGGCCGACCTGGACACTTACTATGCGGCCTTCAAACTTCCCGACCTTCTCTACTCTGTGGTGACCGGCGGTGCGCTGGCGGCGGCATTCATCCCGGTCTTTGCCGGGTATTTGGCCGACGACGAGTTGGAGGGAGCCTGGCGGCTGGCCAGTGCGGTCACGAACCTGGTAGTGCTGATCGTGAGCGGGCTGGCGGCAATGGCGGCCCTGCTCGCGCCCCTGTTGGTGCCAACCCTCATCGCTCCTGGTTTTGACGCAGCCGGACAAGCCCAGACGGCTGCCGTCATGCGCATCGTGTTGATCTCCACGTTGATCTTTGGCGTCAGCGCCGTGCAGACCAGCGTGCTGCATGGATTCAAACACTTTCTCCTGCCTGCTCTGGCCCCGGTGATATATCCCCTGGGCGTCGCTGCTGCGGCTCTGTGGTTGGCTCCGATTTGGGGTGTTCGCGGGCTGGCCATGGGCGCTGTGATCGGCTCAGCGCTGCACCTGGCCATCAAAATACCGGGGCTGGTGCACTACGGT
>CAYGAW010000132.1:0-10179 GCA_964347945.1 uncultured Anaerolineales bacterium | reverse complement strand
GCCGATAATCTGGATGATTCGGACGTGGAGGGGCTGGGCCTCCTGGGCACTGCTGAGGTCCTTCGGTCTCAGAACAAGGAGGGCGGTCTGCCCACACGCAACTGGTCCAGCGGCACCTTCGAGGGAGCGGAGGAGATCAGCGGCCACCGGATGTCGGACACCATCCTCAAGGAGCGAGACACCTGCTTTGCCTGCGTGGTCCGCTGCAAGCGCGTGGTGGAAGTCACCGAGGGGCCCTTCCTGGTTGATCCTCGCTACGGCGGCCCAGAGTACGAAACACTCAGCACCATGGGCTCCTACTGCGGCGTGTCCGACCTGGCGGCGGTGTCCTTGGCTAACCAACTGTGTAACATGTACGGGATGGACACCATTTCCTGCGGGGCCACCATCGCCTGGGCGATGGACTGCTTCGAGCAGGGTCTGCTGACCACGGAGGACACCGACGGCATGGAACTCCACTTCGGCAACGCAGAGGCGTTGGTGCAGATGGTGGAGCGCATTGGGGAGTGGGAGGGCTTCGGGCGCGTGCTGGGGGAAGGCTCTGCCCGTGCCGCTGAAGCGCTGGGGGTGGGCAAGGACCTGGTAGTGGCAGTGAAGAAGCACGAGTATCCCGCCCACATGCCTCAGGTCAAGCGAAGCCTGGCTCTCATCTACGCCGTCAACGCCTTCGGTGCCGACCACCAGTCTCACGAGCATGACCCATCGTATGACGAGGATGAGGACTATGAGTACTATGTGGATCGCTTGGCTCCCCTGGACCTCCTTGATCCTCAGCCCAAGGCCATCCTCAATGCAGAGAAGGTTCGCTATTCCCTCTACACCCAGCAACTCTATGGTCTTCTGGACAGCGTCCATCTCTGTCAATTCGTGTGGGGCCCCGCCTGGCAACTCTACGGGACGAACCAGATAGTGGATCTGGTGCAGGCGGTTACCGGCTGGGAGGTCAGCCTGTGGGAGCTGATGAAGGTGGGCGAGCGAAGGCTGAACCTGCTGCGAGCTTTCAACGCTCGAGAGGGTGTAGGCGAAGAGGCAGACACAATACCGGCCAAGTTGCTCATCCCATTGCAGGGTGGCAAGAGCGACGGGGTCGCAGTCACCGCCGAGGAGGTCGAGGCAGCCAAGGCCATCTACTATCGCATGGCCGGCTGGGACGATAACGGGCGCCCGACGCGGGCCAAGTTGGAGGAGCTGGCGCTGGGCTGGGTGGCAGACGAACTTGGTCTGTAGCTTCGCCCGGCCTTGTTCCAAACTGTTTTTCTGAGGCGCGCAGCGCCGAAGAATCTCCTCCTTGGTGAACTTGAGCCTGCCTGCTATGCAAAACGAGATTCTTCGCCTCCGCTGCGCTTCGGCTCAGAATGACACATACGGTTGTTAGGGTACGGACCAGTAGATTACGGACTTCTAGGAGGACATTAGGAATGAAGATTCTAGTACTTGGCGGCGCGGGGAAGATGGGATGCATCTCCGTGCAGGATCTGGCAGGCGACCCACGAGTCGACGAGGTGGTGCTCGCCGATCAGGATCTTGCGCAGGCCCGCACGGTGGCGGAGATCGTCAACAGCCCCAAGATCGCCATTGAGCAAGTGGACGTCACGGATCACGATGGGCTGGTCGGCCTGCTCAAAGATGCTGACGCCTGCGTGAACGCCACCGTCTACTACTTCAACCTGCAGGTGATGGAGGCCTGCCTGGAGAGTCACGTACCCTACACCGATATGGGTGGCCTATTCCATCTCACCCGCAAGCAACTGGAACTGAACGAGCGCTTCGCCGAGGCGGGCGTGAGCGCAGTCCTTTGCATGGGGTCCGCGCCGGGCGTGCCGAACATCCAGGCCCGCTACGCCGCTGATCGTTTGGACACCATCGACAGCATTCGCATCTACGATGGCATCAAGCCACCTCCTCCGGACGACGTCCGTTTCGCGTACGCAGTGCCCACCATCATAGACGAGATGACCATGCCCGCGATGGTCTATCGGGATGGCGAGTTCGTGGCTTGCGAGCCACTCAGCGAGTTCGAAGACTACTGGTTCACCCCTCCCCTGGGCCTGCTGCCCATGCATCTCTCGCTGCACTCCGAAGTTGCCACACTTCCCATTACCTTTCAGGACAAAGGCCTGAAGGAGTGTACATTCAAGATCAACTACTGGGGGATGGCTAGAGAGACCGTGGAGAAGGTGCGTGTTCTCGCCGACTTCGGCTTCGCCAGTCCGGATCCAGTTGAGGTCAGTGGGCAGGCCGTCGTGCCGAGGGATTTCTTGGTGGCGATGATGTCCAGGTATGTGCCACCGGTCGATGAATTCCTGGCTCCTCCCAAGACGAAGCCCCCGGACTGGGGCAAGGAGATCGTCACCGAAGTGCGAGGCAAGAAGGACGGCAAGGCTCTGACCTACCGACTAGGAACGCTCACGTGCAAAGGAGCTCTCCCCACCGGGGTAGCTCCGGCCCGGGCAGCGATCTGGCTGGCCGAGGGTCGCATCCCCCTGGGCGTCCACGCTCCAGAGGCTGCCCTGGATCCCGAGCCTTTCTTCAAAGAGCTGGAGGAGAGGGAGATCTACACGCAGGTGAGCGTCACTCAGTTGGTGTGAGCAAACGCTCTGGGATCCCTTGAGAGGCCTGACCATCGGTCGCTAGGTGCTCGTGTTGGATAGCAGGTTCCCTGGTCGGCTAGCGGAGACCTGTCTCCGACGTGTCTGACGTCGGTGTCAAGCTAGGCCGGCAATGTGCCACGTTTGACCTTCGCAGAGCGTCCTGCCCGTCGTGCTTCGCGTGTAGAATCCCGTCCCACAATCTGCTGCGAACGCCGTCGCGAGCCGATTCTCTGACGGGGTTAGGCTTCGATGCGAGCCCTCGAATCGCCAATATCCTGCCTGCCCCGACAAACGCAAGCTCTACGTGCGTCTCCGCTCCGCGAGCGTACGATAATCGTACCTCACAATCCGAAATTCGCCTCTGTGCTTGACATTTCTACGAAGTCCGCATATAATGGGCCTGGGCTGAGCCAGAACAAGGTCAAACATTGACTGGGTGAGGAGTCTCCATGAACAGCAAAGAGAGCATCTTCGAGGCGTTTCGCCTGGGCGAACCAGACCAGGTTCCAGCGAGTCTGTTTGGCGGCGAGATGTGGACACTGCACACCGCACGCACAGATTTCCAGAGTCTGATCGGTCGTCCACACGAGATGGCCCGAGTCCACGTGGAGACCACTAGGAGAATGGGGTTTCCCATTGTCTACATGGGGTCCGGCTACAATAACGTCCATGCTGCGGCCTTGGGAGGAACGATCAGATTCAGGGGTGCGGGCGCCCCGGATCTGGCGGAGCCTTTGATCACGCATGCCGATGAGCTCGAGAACCTAGACGTCGATGATTTGGCGAAGGACGAACTCATCCAGACCGTCTGGGAGGCCACTCGCATAGTGGCTTCGGAGTTGGGAGATGAAGTTGTGGTGGCGGCCAGTGCCTGGGGGCCCCTGACGTTGGGCGCGCAGATCTGCGGATTGGAGAACCTGATGCGCAGCATGATCAAGCGGCCCCAGGATGCCAAGAAGGTAATTGAGTTCGCGACCCGGGTAGTCATGCGTTTCTACCAGCCTCTCTTGAAAGAGAAGGTGATTCATATGACTAGCATCGCCGACATGGCAGCGTCCGGTGATCTGGTCTCCCGCCATCACTTTGCCGAATTCGCGTTGCCCCATCTTCGGACGCTCATCGCTGATGTCAGGAGCATGGGAGCGTACGCATTCCTGCATGTTTGTGGCGACACTGGTGATAAGCTAGATCTACTGGCCGAGACGGGGGCTGATTGCGTGAGCATCGACCACAAGGTTGATATCGCTGAAGCCAGGCACCTGTTCCGAGGCAGAACGTGTCTGGCTGGGAACGTGGATCCAGTTCATGTTCTTATGGACGGGACTCCGGCTGAGGTTGAAGCTGTCTGCCGCGATTGCCTTGCCAAGGCAGCAGCCGGTGGAGGCTTCATCTTGATGCCTGGTTGTGACATCCCCCCTAGCGTGCCGGAGGAGAATCTGAGGGTCTTCCTTCGCACAGCAGAGTCCTGGCCGGTGCCCTCAACCCTAGTGCCTGCGCACTGAGCACGATTGAGGTCCGGAGTGGAGCAGCATGGTCCGACCCGCAGGGAGATGAAGATTGCCCAACTCCGGCGCTGATTCATGACGATCCCTCTGGCCATCGGAGTCGAGAAGGGACTGAACATGCCGAGAGGGGGAGTCGGTTCTGCTACGAAATTCGGAATATGTGAAACGAACTTCGTGGTCTGCGCTTGACAACTCTACGAAATTCGCATACAATCGACGCGATCACAGAGCCAGCTCATTCGGGGAGATGAAACGGGAATGGCAGAACTGGACGAGACCGACCGCGCCATTGTGGCCCGCCTCCAGTATGACGGGCGAACACCGTTCACCGACATTGCTGCCGAAATAGGGATCTCCGAGGGAGCGGTGCGCCGTCGCGTCAAGCGGTTGATCGACAAAGGGTTCCTTCAGATCGTGGGCGTCGTTGAACCAAGGCTCTTGGACTGGCACGCGCCAGCGATGATCGGCGTCACGGTGCTGTCGGGAGAGGTAGACTCCGTCGCCCACGAAATCGCGCAATTCCCCGAAGTCACGTATCTGTTCATGGCCTCCGGCGGCTTCGACTTGTTCGTCGAGGTGTACTGCAAGGACAGAGAGCACCTAGCCACTTTCCTGAATGGGAAACTCCAGCAGATTCCCGGTGTCCAGCGAACCGAAACTTTCATGATCTTGAAGATGTATAAGCTGTCGTACCACTGGGGCGAAACTGAGCCGTCTACACAGATCCCTTAGGCCAGCCGACTGGTATTGGAGGAGCGCGACCGCGTCTATCGCAGAACTAACGCGCTGGACGGCATTTGTCGCTGTGGGTCTCACTGATGCTAGTGGACTCTCACCAAATCGAGAATTCGCCACTGCTACGTCTGATGCCAGCCACTCGCCACTGTGACAGTACCGCCGAGTTGGTGCACAAGAAGTCGGTCGAAATCCTGTCCGACGTGGGTTTCTGCGTGCCCGACCCAGATGCACTGGCTCGCCTGGGTGCCGCCGGCTTTCCTGTCAACCGCGAGTCTGCGATGGTGCGCGTGACCCCCGAGCTCCTGGAGGCAGCACTGACATGTCTCCCGCAGGACGTCAAGCTCTACGACCGGGCTGGGCAGGTACCAGCACCTTTCGACCGACGCTCCTGTTTTATGGGCGCCGGGACACCTGTGAACGTGTTCGATTTGCACACCGGCGTGCGACGACCTTCAACGCGGCAAGACGTGCGAGATCTGGTAGTCCTGCAAGATGCTCTGCCACAGGTGGATATTGTCCGACCCACAGTGACGGCCACTGACATGGGTGAATGCTCGGATCTGGTCGAGGTTGCGGAGTTGTTGCGCTGGACCGGCAAGCCGGTGGTTCACCGCACATTGTCGGCCGAACGGGTAGACGCGGCGGTGGAGATGCTTACCCTCGTAGCTGGCGGAGAAGAGGCCTTCAGTGCGCGCCCTAACTTTGCCACCCTCTACTGTCCCATCAGTCCGGGCTGCTTCACACAGGAGAATGTGCAGTGCATGTTGCGCTGGGCCGACCACGGAGTCCCCATCACCCTGCTGAGCATGGCCATGGGCGGAGCGTCAGCACCAGCGACGCTACTAGGTGAGTTGATCGTCATCAATACCGACATCCTGGCCTGGATTGTCGCCCTGCAGGTTCTCTATCCGGGACTGCCCTTGCTGTATGGCAGCGTTTCGGCTGTGCTTGACATGCGCACCGGGCTGCTGCCGCTGGGTGCGCCGGAGCGGGGGATGATCAATAGCGGGGCGGCGATGATGGGACGCTTCTATGGAATTCCGTCCATGTGCGGTGGCTTATCGGCCGATGCCAAGGAGCTTGATGCACAGGCTGGATTCGAGAAAGCGGTCACCGCAATGCCATTGCTGTCGGAAGGAACCAGTATCATTTACGGAGTTGGCGCGACCGACTCAGGTGCTGCCATTTCCTACATGCAGATGGTCCTGGATGACGAGTTCATCGCGGGGCTTCGCCGCATGATGGAGGGCATCACGCTGCACGATCTCGAGGAAGAAGTGGCTCTGATCAAGGCTAACACACCACGCGGCAACTTCCTAAGCGCCGAGCACACCAGGCGTACCTTCCACGAACATTGGCAGCCCAGCATCTTCAGCCGCGAACCCTACGAGAGGTGGAAAGCCAAGGGCGAAACCATCGAGGAAATCTGCCGACACAAGGCTGAGGACATCTTGGCCAAGCACTGCCCGCCGCCGCTGCCCGCGGACGTCGAGGCGGAGTTGGAGCGGATCGTGCGCCGTCACCTGGGACACAATTTCCACTTTGGCTCATAGCTTGATTTGGTGGCCGCATGGTGGCTAGCATAGAGCCCATTCAACCCAGTTTTCACTTGAGAGTGCTGAGTGCTGATCAGCTTGAGGCTATCAAGTCAGCTACACTGGACATCCTTGAACGCGTTGGCGTCCGGTTTCCCTCCGAGCGCGCTTTGGATGTCTTTGCTGAGCACGGAGCTCAAGTTGATTTGGAGCGCCAGATTGTGCGAATGTCGCCAGCCTTCGTGACGCAGGCCATGAGTCAGGCTCCCCGGTCTTACGTGCTGGGTGGTCGCACCGAGGAGACCGATCTGCTTCTTGACGGCACACGCAGTTACTTCTCGACAGACGGATGCGGCGTAGAAACGGTCGACTTTGAGACGGGAGAGCGCCGCAGATCTTGCAAGGAAGACGTCGCGAAGATGGCGCGAGTGGCGGACAGTCTTCCATCCATTGCCTTCTACTGGCCGATGGCAAGCGCGCAGGACTATGGACGGATGGCGCCCCTACATGAGCTTGAAGCCAGCTACAGCAACACCGTCAAACATGTGCAAACCGAAACGGTCATAGGAGAGAAACTGGCCCGATATGCCGTGCGCATGGCCGACGTCATCGCTGGAGACAGCAAGACGATACGAACTCGTCCTCCCTTGTCCAGCTTGATCTGCACGATCACGCCCCTGGGGCAGGATAGGGACGGCATAGAGGCGGCGATGGTGTTCGCCGAAGCGAGGATCCCTGTAGGGTTCATGGCCATGCCTACCATGGGCTCCACGGCGCCAGCCACTCCTGGCGGGGCACTGGTTCTGGGCAACGCTGAGGTCGTCAGCGCATTGGTCTTGATGCAACTTGTCTCCCCGGGCGCACCGGTGTGTCATTCGCTGATTGCCTCGATGATGGACCCACACACGGCTGGCTACATAGTGGGTTCGCCAGACAAGTACCTGTGCAACGCTGCGGCCGTGCAAATGGCTCACGACTGGGGTGTTCCTTCACTAGCTGGGGCGTTCGGGATGGGGAATTCCGAGCCTGATACATGGCAGCATGGCCGGGACAGTGTCTACGGCGCGCTCTTGTGTTGTCTGGGTGGAGCGGAAATGGCATCGGGATTGGGCCTCCTCCAGGCCTCGACCTTACTGCTGCCTGAGCAGATCATCTTTGACGACGAGATCTACCACGCACATCGGATTCTGGCGCAAGGGATCCAGGTGAGTAAGGACGCCTTAGCGCCGGATGTAATCGCCGCGGTGGGGCCAGGGGGGCATTTCCTCGGCCAAGGGCACACCCGTGAGCGCGTGAGGGAGATATGGATTCCGGAGTTGACGCATCCGCCTCCGCCTTTGCAGGAAGAGCCCCCGCGTGATGTCCGCCGCAGAGCAAGGGCACGACTCGACACGATCTTGGCAGAGCACCAGCCCGAGCCGCTGGACGATACAGTCCAAGCTGAGTTGAGGGCTATCCTTGATGCAGCAGCGCAGGAGCTGGGTGCCTGAGGCTGCGCAGAAAAAAACTACTGGGAGGACAATGTGACAAAGGAGATGTTTGGTAAGCTGAAGCAGGCGGTCATAGAGGGTGAGCCGGAGCAAGCCGAGGAGCTGGCCACCGAGGCGCTGGCTCAGGGTCTTGATCCTCTCACTTGTATCAACGAGGGCCTTACTCCCGGCATGAATCGCGTCGGCGAGCTATTCTCGACGGGTGAGTACTTCCTGCCCGACCTCGTCATCGCGGGCGATGCAATGAAGGCAGCCTTAGCTATCCTGGAGCCAGCGCTGGTCGGGAATCAGGAGCGGGAGACGCCGGGCCGGGTCGTCCTCGGCACAGTAGAGGGCGACATTCACGAAATCGGCAAGACGCTGGTGGGCATCATGCTCACGGCCAACGGCTTTGTCGTTGTCGACATCGGCGCCGACAAGTCAGCCGCCGATTTCGTTGCGGCGGTCAAGGAGAATGGGGCGACGCTGGTGGGCGCTTCGGCGCTCCTCACGACGACGATGCCTGAGCAGCAGAAGATCATCGAGGCGTTGGAGAGAGCTGGTCTGCGTGATCAGGTCAAGGTGATGGTCGGCGGAGCTCCTGTCAGCCAGAGCTGGGCCGACAAGGTTGGCGCAGACGGGTACGCAGAGAATGCCATGTCGGCCGTCGACCTCGCTTTCAGGCTCATCGACGCTCCGGCCTAGCCTGAAATGACCCCAGGTCACAGCGACTGGGACATCTGCTCGCTATCGGTAGGGAAAGGGGGTGATCAAGAAGGGAATAGCCTGTTGTGGTGAGAGAGGCTTATGGATGAAGAACGCGAGAGATAGAGGAGGAAAAGAATGAAAAGGTTACTTCTTGCCACAGTGACGATCGCTACGCTACTGGCGCTGTTTGTCTCAGGCTGTGGGCCACCAAGTCCCACTCCTCCTCCAGAGGAGACTCCGGCACCTCCGGCCGAGACGCCGGTGCCAACGACTCCGCCCGAGCCCACTCCAGCGCCCCCGGAAGAAACGAGCATCGTGATCCTCATCCCTGAGGACCCGGGGGTCTTCAACAGTCTGGTGACCGACACCGGCTATCAACAGATGCTGATGGAGCTGGTCCTGCTGGGCCTCACCGATATCGATCCCCAGGGAGAGTTCTACCTGGAGTTAGCGGCTGAGATGCCCACGATCGAGAACGGTGGGGTGGTGGTCGATGAGGAAGCCTGGACCATGGACGTCACCTGGACGATGCGCGACGACGTCTACTGGGCTGACGGCGAGCCGGTGACGGCGGACGATGTGATCTTCACCTGGAACGCCATCGCGGACCCCGAATTTGGCATCTGGGCCGAGGGCATCGACTACACCGAGAGCATCGAGAAGATCGATGACTACTCCTTCGTCGCCCACTACAACACCGTCTATCCCAACTATCGGATCCAGTTCGGCGGGGAGAATTTCGGGGTCTGGCCGGAACACTACTGCGATGCGGACCAGGGCTTTGTGAACTGGGACTGCAACCGCGACCCACTAAGCAGTGGCCCCTACATCCTCGAAGAGTGGGCCACCGGAGATCACCTGAGCTTCGTCCGCAACCCTACCTTCTTCGAGGAGGGCAAGCCCCACATCGACAGCATCATCGTCCAGATCGTGCCCGATGACTCGGTAGCCAAGACGATGATGCTCGAAGGAGATGCCGACTTCCAGATGTGGCCGACGGAGACAGGGGCTGATGATTATGAGGCTTCGCCCGACGTCGAGGTTTCTTTTGCTCCCAGCGAGCGTTGGGTGATGCGGATCTTCCCCAACCTGGCGGCCAAGGGGTCGACAGACCCTGTGGAGAATCCGCACCCTATCCTCTCGGACCTGAGGGTGCGTCAGGCCATCCGCATGGCGATAGATGTGGACACCATCGTGGATGAGATCTTCCTCGGCTATTCCGTTCCCATGTGGACGGAGTTCTTCCGGCCACCTTACATCTGCGAAGTCCCCAAGCCGGAGTACGACCCAGAGGGCGCTGTCGCGCTGCTGGAGGATGCTGGGTGGACCGACGAGGATGGGGACGGGGTACGTGAGTGTCACGGCTGCCTCAACGCTGAGGAAGGGTATCCCATGTCCATGGAGTTGGTGATCTACGCCGAGTACGGCGAGGAACTGGAGTTGACCCAGCAGTTGATCGCTGAGATGCTGGGCGACGTCGGCATAGATCTCGAGTTGAGCATGATCGAGGGCACCGTGCTGTGGGCCGACTACGCGAGCGGCGGCCTCGAGCAGACCGGGAACTTCGACCTCAACATGTGGGACGATGGCTACCCCGGCGTTGATCCGACTGACCACTTATGGTACTACTACT
>CAYGAW010000131.1:0-11651 GCA_964347945.1 uncultured Anaerolineales bacterium | reverse complement strand
GCATTTCTGATCAGAGATAGCATCGTTGGAGCCTGGGGAGGCGCTCTGCACGATTATCTGGACCGCCGTCCCAACCACATAATCTACTGGCAGTACATGGAATATGGATGCGAACACGGGTATAGCCGCATTGACCTGGGCAGAAGCCCGGTTGGCTCAGGGCATTTTCAGTTCAAGAAGGGGTGGGGGGCTCAGCCTCGGCCCTTGTATCAGCAGTATTACTTGAATGGTGTCTCTCAACCGCCAGCTATAGGTGGCAGTTTGAAAGAGGATGCCAAGTATCGCCTCTTCGTCAACCTTTGGAGGCGAATGCCTCTGTTGCTGACAGAGGCCCTGGGCCCTCAGCTACGCAAGAGGGTACCGTTCGGCTGATAAGAGAGGGAAGAGATGATTGGCAATGGAAGGCCCATCGCCAGCGTCGTTGCCCTGTCCTACAACGATAGGCAAAACCTTGAAGGTTGTCTGTGTTCTCTGATCGATCAAGATCTGCCGGCGGAAGAGTACGAGATCATCTGTATTGGGAGCCCAGGTATCGTGTATCGTAGATCTGATCAACCTCCCGGCAGTCTGCTGCCAGGAGAAACGGGTGCTTTGGTGAAGTGAGAGCCATGCTCTACAGATACCGAGCTGCACACGCAGAGCCGCTTGTCAGGACGCCTTCCTTCATCTGGTGGGATGGGTGAAGCAGCAAGAGAGGGTGGAGTTGACGGACCGAGCCCTGGTGGACCGGGAGCAATGGGGTTTGAACCAGGTGATGGTGGCACAGGAGCACATCCTCTGCACCTCGTCATTCCTGCTTCGTCGGAGTACGAAGTTGAAGGCATATGGTCGATTTGTAGAGCAGTACACACTTGAAGTAAGCCAGGATGAGTGCTGGGAGGTTTGCGTCGTTGCTACCCTCTTATGACTCCTCGGTGCGGGCTTTTGGCTGGCCAAGCACTTTCCGGGCCTTGCGCCACAGGAACTATCGCCTATTCTGGTCAGGGCAGACCATTTCCCAGGTTGGTGCGTGGATGCAGATAGTAGCCCAGGGCTGGCTGGTTTACCGCCTTACCGACTCCCCCCTGATGCTCGGGTTGGTGAACGTTGTCGCCTTGTTGCCTGTGGTGCCATTGTCCCTGTTGGCAGGTGTCATCAGTGACCGTGTTCCACGACGGAACGTGATATTTGTCACCGAAATCGTGCTTATGCTGCAAGCCCTCATGATGGCTGCCCTCATCTGGCTCAACATGATCCAGATATGGCACATCGTGGTTCTGAGCTTTGTCTTGGGAGCGGCCGCCGCTGTGGAACAACCGGCCCGGCTTGCCTTCGTTGCAGACGTGGTTGGCAAGGAGGACTTGACCAACGCGGTGGCCTTGAACTCTTCTATGTACAATAGTGCGCGCATCGTCGGGCCAGCCATCGCTGGTCTGCTGCTGGCGTGGATAGGGGAAGCCGGCTGCTTCTTCGTGAACGGCGTGACTTACCTGGCGGTCATCTTTGCCCTGATCGCGGTGCAACTGCCGCCTCAGACTGTGCGGAAAGAGCGTCTGCGGGTGACGGACAGCCTCAGAGGTGGGCTGAGATACGTGTGGGATAGTCGGACGATTCGGGCACTGATGGGCATCGTCGCCGTGTCGAGCTTCTTTACTCTGCCTTACATCGCTCTGATGCCCGTGTTCGCCAGAGATATACTTGAGGCGGGGCCGCAAGGATTGGGATTCTTGATGACGGCAGTGGGAATAGGGGCCATAACCGGCGCTCTAGGGGTGGCCAACATCCAGCCGGGACGCCGGGGGAAGTGGTTGACTTGGGGCAACATCATGGGACCAGTATTCCTACTACTATTCTGCCTGTCTGGGTCTTTCGGTGTGAGTCTGGCCCTGGTCGCCCTGGTGGGTGCCAGTAACGCGGTACGACAGACGCTGGCGAATAGCTTGATCCAGCTCACCTCGGCAGATGAGTATCGTGGGCGAGTGATGAGCGTATTCAATCTCGTGTTCAACGGCATGTCGCGCGTGGGAGCGCTGGGAGTGGGCGCGATGGCCGAGGTCACCAGTGCACCCTGGGCCCTCGCCTCAGGCGCATTGGTCGCCCTTATCTGGGGCCTAGTCGTGATCTGGAGCATGCCCTATGTGAACAGGTTGCCGTGAAGGATTTGCCCATGGCTGTGGCGGAGATCAGTTCTGTTGGAAGAGACACGTATTGCTCGCCGCGTTCCTTTGGTGCAGGCCACGTTGAGGAACCCGAGATGCAGAGTGAAGTGGGCGCTGTCCCCGGATTGCTGGTGTGTTGCGACTCGCCTCCACTCGCTGCGGCTGCAGCGGAGAGGGAGCCCGCGTCGCTATCTCGCCACATCAGCGCTGGCAGCGCAAGACGTCATGCTGTCAGGACCGAAGACCATATGAGGGAGCTCCTGGGTCGTAGTTGCGGTCTCTGGCTGTCGGAGGGTAGTGCAAACGTTTCTAAGGTTGAGTCAGGCAAAGCCCAAAGAATCTTCATGCCGAGAGACTGTCGCGTCTTGATGACATTGAGATGTCAACCTTGGGCGTTTGAAGCAACAGAGGGGATCGTGTAATGGATGTATCTGAGTTAGCGCCGGACGACATTGAGCGTTGGGATGAATACGTGTTCAACGCTGGGGATGGACATCCATTTCAGCTCAGTGGCTGGCGCGTTGTGATGCAAGAGTGTTACGGATATCCTTCCTGGTATTTGATCGCCAGGGAGGGTATCCAGACTGTGGGCGTGCTGCCGCTGTTCAAGGTCGCTAGCAAGCTCGTCGGCACATCAATCACGTCGCTGCCAAGAGGGTTCTGCGCAGAGAAACCGGCGGCAGCGAGGGCACTCCTCGAAAGAGCAAAAGACATCACACGTTCGGCGGACGCCGCCTGTCTGGTCATTCGAGGGTCCGGACGTCCCTGGGGCGACGAACTATGTTGGCGCGATGATTGTACCGTTGCTGTCCGCGAACTGCCTGGTGATTCCCAGGCGCTGCATAAGCAGTTGAAGCAGCGCATACGCCAGCACATCAGAAAGGCCGAGGCCTTTGGAGTCCAAACGGAGTCAGGCACGGAATGCGTTGACGACTTCTATCACACATTCTGCGATCTAATGCACGAAAAGGGTGTCCCGGCGTTCAGCCGTGCATTCCTAGATGCGGTGGTGAAGGAGCTACGTCACCACATTGTCATAACCACGGCGCGCCTGGACGGCCAGGTGATAGGCGCAATCTTTCACTTCAGGCTGCGGGACACGCTGTTCGCCTTGTGGGGGGGCGCGCCTTCGCGCTACCGAGAATTCCGGCCTAGCCACGCGCTGTGGTGGGAAAGCATGAGATATGCGGCCGACAATGGTTGTCGATACCTGGACATGGGACGCAGCCTTCGTGGTTCGGGACTGGAGGTTTTCAAGGAGCGGTGGGGAGGCACAACTCGGCCAATTCATCGGCTCTATCTCTCCTTTGGTGGCGGGATTGTGTACGACCCGTTGGAGGAAACCGGCGGCAACCTCAGATACCGGGTATTCACACGGGCTTGGAGCCGACTGCCTCGTCCGGTCGTTCGCTTTCTCGGTCCGAGGTTGCGCCGCCACATGCCTTTTGGATGACAGGGTGCTCTGGCTTGGGGTATCCGCCTGGAGCGACATCTGCAGAGTCATTGCGTAGCCAGTATTCTGCTAGGAGCAACAGAATGGTTGACGGTGAGAGGCCTGTAGCCAGCGTCGTTGTCTTGGCGTACAACGATCGGAAGTACCTGGAAGGTTGCCTGGGTTCTCTGCTCGATCAAGACATGCCGAGGGAGGATTATGAGATCATCTACGCTGACAACGCCTCGACAGACGGGTCTGCGGACTTTGTGACCGAGCGCTTCCCGGACGTCAAGGTGATGCGCTTGGACAAGAACTATGGGTTTGCTGAGGGGAACAATCGCGCCGCTGCGGCTGCCGAGGGCAGATACATTGCCTTCCAGAACGCTGACACAATCGCGCACCGACGCTGGCTCCCGGAGTTGATCAAAGCCATCGAGAGCGACCCCGAGGTCAAGGCCTGTCATCCGGCTGGCTTGCCGCTGAACTTCGGCGGCTATCACGAGCGGGAAGGTCCGCTTGAGATCGGTGTCATGTCCGACCTTACGCGATTTGGGTACATAGACTTCACAGAGACAAGGCTCAACGGTCGCACAGTCCCTACCTTGCATGCTGCCGGTGGCTCAGTGTTGATCGATAGCGAGATCTTCGACGAGTTGCGGTACTACTTCGATCCAACCTATTTCATCTACAACGAAGACACAGATCTGGGGTTACGGATCAACAACCTGGGCTATACCATTCTTTTTGTGCCCTCGGCTGCTATGTATCACGAGCGCGCGCCATCGCGACGGACAGTGCTCAACAGAAAGAGTCTGCGCATGGCCTTCTTGGTGACTCGGAATCGGTTCATCACTTTCTATAAGAATATGCATGGCCTGGAGTTCGTGCTAGCCCTGCCCCTGATCTGTTTGGGGTCCATCGTGAAACTCCGGACTCTACCGTTGCGTCCTGTCAAGAGGACGGCGTACGCGGTAGGCCTAGTACCGTACACACTGTTCTCGCTGTGTATGGCGATCATCCGTTTTCCCAAGCACGCCGAGGAAAGGCGCTACATCCTCGGCCGCAGTCGACGTGGGCGATTCTGGCTACTCAAGGAACTCTGGCAGCGAAGACCGCCGCCCTGGACACCCTTGTACGGGAGTTAGCAAGGTGGAGTATCCATCAGATATAGCAGCGTTGCGAGCGACCGCTGAGTCCGGGCCTGGACCCGGGATGCTTCACGCGTCCCTTCCACGCCTGGCGCGGGTTTGGGCCATGCGGGTCGGCGGCCTGTGCCAAGTCGTTGGCGTAGTCAGGGGATTGATGGTGATTCGGCTCCTGCAGTGTGCCCACCGGGTGCCATGAACGGCCTACTAGGAGAGATTGGAGAGACAGAGTGCCGGTGAGGAAACGGCTATTGCGTCACGTCCCACCCACCGCTGTCCCGGTCACGGGTAATGACCTATGGCGTGGCCTGAGTGCTCTGATGGCGCCGCAGCACGCTCCGGATCGGTTCCGATCCGCCATTGTGGAGCGCACTGGTAGTCCCCATTGCTATCTGGTCTCTTCAGGAAGGGCGGCGCTCACCCTTATCCTCTTGGGGCTGAAGCGCCTTTCCGGCCGCACGAGGGTTGTAGTTCCAGCCTACGCCTGCCCGACGGTGGTACAGTCTGTTCTCAAGGCTGGTCTCGAACCGGTGATGTGCGACGTATCACCTCAGACGCTAGACTTGGACCGCGCGGCCTTGGAGCGGCTGATCAACCGCGATGTGCTAGCCATTGTCCCCACCCACTTGTACGGATGGGCTCAAGATGTGAGGGATCTGATCGGCATTGGTCAGGAAAACGGCTTCTACGTGGTTGAAGACGCCGCCCAGGCGTTCGGAGCGGCGCTGTGCGGCCGACTCGTCGGAAGCTGGGGAGATGCGGGCTTCTATAGCCTTGGGAGGGGCAAGTGCGTTCCGGTCGGCCATGGCGGAGTGATCGTATCCCAGGAACGATGTGCGCCTGCTATCTCCGAAGCCATACAAGACGCGGCCATAGAACCAGTGAGGTGGGATATTGCTTCTCTAATCCTGTTCGCGAGTTATGGCTTGGTGACGAATCCGGTCGCATGGTGGTTCGCTGTACGAACTCCTCTCAATCCAGCGCAAGAAGGGATGGACATCAACACACTGGAGCCCATTAGTTTGGGCGTACTGTCGGCTGTCCAGGCTGGAATCGGCGCCTCCATTCTTGCGCGGCTGGGTGAGATAGAGAATGATCGTCGGGAGAATGCGCGGAGGCTGCTGACTCTACTGGGCGAATTCGACTTTGTGACTCTCCCAGAGATAGCGCCAGACGCTGAGCCAAGGTTTCTCCGCCTGCCCTTTGTGGTGAAAGGAGAGGAGCTTACCAACCGGCTCTTTGATATGCTCTCTGGAGAGGGAATAGGCGTTAGTCGGTCATACTTGCGCACCCTGCCAGATCTGTTCTCAGGTGTGGTGCCCTGCAACGGCCAGGAATTTCCGGGAGCCTCGTCCCTGGCCAGTTGCCTTCTGACGCTGCCCACCCACGCCTATCTCCAGGAAGAGGACATCGCGCGCATCGCCGGCACGTTTCATGCTGTGAACTTTCAGAGAGGATAGATAGGGTGCCCGTACCACCGCCTGACCAAGAGATGTTGGCCCGCATGCCCATGCCTCGCGACGAGTACGAGAAGCTGCGGCCCCGTGGCAGGCTGACTCTCCTTAAACAGAAACTGCTCAACATGGTCGCCCGCATTACCGTTCACGGAGGGTTGAGAATCTGGCTTTACCGCCAGATGGGCGTGAACATCGGCAAGGATTGCGTGGTGGAGATGTATGCCAACCTGGATGATCAATTCCCTGAGCTAATGTTCTTCGAAGATCACAGTGGGCCGTCCCGACACGTGATTATCATGTGCCACGATGATGTTGCCGCCAAGACAGATCCCAGCGTCTCGACAGGACGCGGATTCAAGAAGCAATACGGGTACGTGGCGCCGGTGCGACTCAAGAGCTACTCGGGCATCGGCACAGGCGCCATCCTGCTGCCTGGTGTCACGGTTCACGAAAGGGCGTATGTGGGCGCCGGCGCCGTCGTGACGAAAGATGTATTGCCCTATACGGTGGTGGGCGGCGTTCCCGCCAGGGTCATCAAACGCTTGAAGCCCGACGAGGCTTAGCTTGGGCCATGGGTCTTGTGGTTGGCGCTACTCAGCTGACTTGCGGCGCGTTGCGATTCTGCATGAAGGCATCCGATTGAGGAGGTGGGGAATGAAACGGACTCGGAAGTCGTTGGGGCTCGTGCTACTGGTGTTGGTGGCTATGGGTCTCGCCGTGCCTAGGCTGGGAGGTGTAGTGCACGGGCAAGGGGGTGAACCGAGCTGTACGGATAGCGATGGCGGCCTGAACTACGAGGTTGCAGGGTATGTAGAGGGTATCGGTCCCAGCGGCTGGCCTTACGCCAAGTACGACTTCTGTGAGACCGGGGACCGTGAAGGTGAGGTAAGAGAGTTCTTTTGCAACGGGACGACGCCCTGGCCCCAATTCTACCTATGTCCATACGGCTGCGCAGACGGGGCTTGTATTCCCGCTACGTGCACCGATGCTGATGACGATGGTTATGCCGTTGAGGGCGGCGGTTGTGGGCCGGTTGACTGCGACGACACCGATCCCGCAGTGAATCCGGACGCTGCCGAGGTCTGTGACAACGGCATCGATGACGACTGCGACGGCTTGATCGACGCTGATGACCCCGATTGCGTTGTCTGCACCGACGCGGACGGTGACAGTTACGCGATTGAGGGTGGAGGTTGTGGGTCGATTGACTGCGACGACACCGATCCCGCAATTAATCCTGGCGCCGCTGAGGTCTGTGACAATGGTGTCGATGACGACTGCGACGGCTTGATCGACGCTGATGACCCCGATTGTGCCACCTGCACCGACGCCGATGGTGACGGTTATGCCATTGAAGGGGAAGTCTGCGGACCGATTGACTGCGACGACGCCAATCCCGCAGTTAATCCTGGCGCCGCCGAGGTCTGTGACAATGGCATCGACGATGACTGCGATGGCTTCGTCGACGCTGATGACTCTGATTGCGGTGCCTGCACCGATAGCGATGGCGGCCTGAACTACGAGGTTGCGGGACGTGTCGATGGTGTAGGTGCCAATGGATGGCCTGTCACCAGGTATGACGTGTGCGAGTCAGGAGAGTACGAAGGTTCTGTCAGAGAATACTATTGTAACGGGACGACGCCGTGGCCCACGTTCTACGAATGTCCATACGGCTGCGCAGATGGGGCTTGCGTGCCATGGTCCAGTGCGTGCACCGATGCTGATGGGGATGGCTATGCGGTTGAGGGAGGAGTCTGTGGACTGGTAGACTGCGACGACGCCAATCCGAACGTGAATCCCGACGCCGGTGAGATCTGCGACAACGGGATCGATGACAATTGCGACGGATGGACCGACGCTGAAGACCTTGCATGCCTTGTCTGCACCGATGCAGATGGTGACGGGTATGCAATCGAGGGAGGGGCTTGCGGGCTGGTTGACTGCGACGATGCCAATCCTCAGGTGAATCCTAGCGCCATTGAGATCTGTGACAATGGCATCGATGACAACTGCAATGGCTCAACCGATGCTGAAGACGCCATTTGCTCTGGCCCTCCGAACATGATCGTTGTCGGGTGGGATGGAGTACAGCGAGACCACTTCTGGGAATGCTACAACAAGGAATTGCCTGAATGTCCTGACGGGCTCCCTAACATCCAGGCGCTCTCCGGTGGAGTGATCTTTGACAACGTGATCACCAATGGAGGTACAGCCACCAAGCCGGGCTGGGCGCAGATCCTCTCGGGCTATGATGCAGAGGTCACAGGCGTCTATGATAATAATACAAATTATCAGCCGGTACCAGAAGGCTACTCTGTGTTCGAGAAGATCGAGAATCACTTTGGAGCAGCCAACGTCGTCACCATGTTTATTTCAGCAAAGGGTGTTCACACTGGGGGTGCCTGCGTTGGAGATCCGACCTACAAGAATGGACAACCTGTGATAGAGGACAAGGGGCAACCCTGGTGTCTCACCAAAGAACACCTTGACTACTTCGAACTGGACAAGGTCCGAAATGACATGGTCGGTAGCCGGGCATTGGAGCTGTTGGAGACTCATCAGAACGACCTATTCTTCGCCTTCTTCCTGTGGAGGGATCCGGACGTGACAGGTCACATGTCCGGCGAGGATTCAGTCGAGTACTCTGGGCAGATGATAGAAGTAGACCAATGGCTGGGCCAGATTGTGGCAAGGTTGCACGATTTGGGCATCTATCAGCGAACACTGGTCTACGTGGTCACCGACCATGGCTTTGACGAAGGGCTCTCCGTACACCTTAACGCGCCCTATGGCTTTCTAGCCACCAATGACCCTTTGGTTGTGAGGAGCGGCGACCGGAAAGATCCAGCTCCGACCTTCCTGGAGAGGTATGGAATCGGTCTGGGGCCGATCGGAGGCGCTCCTGCCGTGGACGGATACTCTTTGTACTCTATCCCTCCACTGGCGTGCGTCCCTGAGGGAGAGGCCTCTGTGGACTACCCTGGAGCACCCTCGTGCTGCAGCGGCCTTACGCTAATCGGTCTTGACATGAAGTACGGAGGCTGCCGCGCCCCCACAGGCGGGACAGGCGATGGTTCTGGGTACTGCACAGCTTGCGGCAACGGCATCTGTGAGGAACCTGAGAACAAGTGTAATTGCCCTGGAGATTGTCCCTATTGAGGAACACGAATTGCCTGGAAAGTCACGAAGTTGCCCGCGCACCTCGATGAATCCAAGATGGGGGAAGCCATCGAGCGGCGCGTGCTACTCCAGGCAGTAGCTGCGATCGGATATCTCGAGTACGAACCTGACAGAGTAGCAGAAGGCTTGATGGAGAGCATTGTCCTTCGCGCGATCTTGTTGCGTGACCATGCTCGTTTGGTTGGAGAGAGCACCGCTGTGTGGGTTCAACGCTAAACGGTGGCAAGGAAAGAATGGGAAGAACGCCAGTGAAAAGGTTGAACAGATGGGTCATCGCTATGGTGAGCTTCATGCTAGCTCTCGTCTGCTTGGTAGGCGAAGGCTTCGCTCAACAGGGCGAGCCGTTGGTGATCAGCCTGGCGGATGCCGATATGACGCTGGTGGGGGAAGATGATGGGGATTGGGCCGCCTATTTCGCATCGCCAGCAGGTGACGTGAATGGCGATGGCCTGGGCGACGCGCTGATTGGAGCACCGATGGCCGGGAACAAGGTGTGCCCGGTGCCGCAAGACCCCTGCCCTCCACCGTACGTACCCAAAGGAGAGGGCAGAGCCTACCTGGTCCTGGGCCGCCCTCAAGGCGAATGGCCACCGAATCCTGTGAACCTTGCCGATGCCGACGCCTCTTTCTTGGGCTGTGAGCCGGAAAGCATGACGGCGCGGCAGCTCTATACGGCGGGTGATGTGAACGGCGATGGCTACGACGACTTCCTGATTAGTGGTTGGAAGTGTGGCACACGCTACACGGGCAAAGCCTATTTGATTCTGGGTCGGCAGGCAGCGGACTGGGGCACCGATTTCCCGGTGGAACAGGCCGATGCGTCGTTCCTCGGTGAGAACGAGTACGATTTTCTTAGCTATTACACGTCCACGGCCGGCGACGTCAACAACGATGGCTACGACGATTTCTTGATCACGTCAACCCACTACGATATTTCGAGCACCCAGCTCATCACCGACACCGGAAAGGTCTATCTGATTCTGGGTCGGCAGGCAGCAGACTGGGGCACGGATTATCCTGCGGCTCAGGCTGACGCCTCTTTCCTGGGCGAAGCGGAGGGCGATCGGATCGGTCGCTCGGCTACGGGTGTCGGAGATGTCAACGGTGACGGGTACGATGATTTCCTGATCGGCTCTGTCAAGAGCGACTACGGTGGCGAAGATGCTGGCCAGAACTACTTGTTCCTCGGACGTGCGAGAGAGGGCGAACCCGGCTACGATCCTGCTCAGCCTTGGTGGGGGGCGAACTATCCGGTGGCACAGGCCGACGCCTCGTTCGTTGGCGAGGCAGCGAAGGATGAATCGGGGCGGCGCGTCGCCCGGGCTGGCGACGTCAACGACGATGGCCTCAGTGACTTCCTCATTGGGGCGGGCCAGAAAATGACGGCGGGACAGCCGCCGGGCATAGCCTACCTGATCCTCGGCCAGCCACTCGCGGACTGGGGCATGCGCTACTCGCTGGCCGGCGCGGACGCCTCGTTTGTTGGGGAGGAGAGCCGCGACCAAGCCGGGCGCAGGGTCAGCGGTGCCGGGGATGTCAACAACGATGGCTATGACGATTTCTTGATCGGCGCGCCCCAGAACGCTCGGGGAGGCGAGCTTGCAGGTACGACGTATTTGATCTATGGCCGGAATCTGGCGGATTGGGGTCCCTACTATTCCCTGGAACAGGCCGATGTCCTCTACGTGGGCAAACCCGATGTCGGGGTTGCCGGCTACGACGTCGCCTGGCTCGGCGATTTTGACGGGGACAGCATCGACGATTTTCTCATCGGCGCCTACGGCGGGAGGAACAACAACGAGGTACCCGGAGAGGCCTATGTCATTCTGGGCAGCGCCTCGCCGGTGCCACTCGAGTTCACACCTGATGCTCCTGCGGGCGCTTTGATGGGATGGTACACCTTCACGGGTGAGTATTGGGATCCGAACGGCTGGGACGACATTGCTAGGGTGCAACTGATCTTGGGGAGGCATGAGGGAGATCTGAAGGGTCTCAACGTAATCTACAACCATAACTATGACCCAGCCGTCCCCGACGGATTATATCTCCTGAAACGTGACGGATCCACCTGGCTCGGCCCGTGCAGTCCGGGCGAGGTGATCAAGCTGGGCAACGGCGTCGTGCAGCTGGACTGCATGAACAGCAGCATCGATCACGACGCCCCGGGGAGAATCCAGGTGAGTTGGACTGCCCGCTGGGTCAAGCCGCCGAACTCTGGAGACCTGAACGTGTACCTACGGGCTGTTGATCACTTGCGAAACGATTCCGGATTCGTGGAGTTTGGCGCCTGGCCCTT
>CAYGAW010000130.1:0-9495 GCA_964347945.1 uncultured Anaerolineales bacterium | reverse complement strand
TGGCTACTGGGATACGTCGCCTATGGTTGCATCGGTGCTCTGGCTGCCTACTGGATGCCACCGGGGCGGCTACCGGGTCCAGCAGCCCGAGACGGCGCCTTGGCGGGCGCCATCGCCGGCGCCATCGGCGGCGCTGTGGGCCTGATCATCGCCCTCGGTACGGTCACAGTCTTTGCCCCCCTGGGGCCGCTGGCTGGAGCACTGGAGGGTACGGGCTTCGACCCCTCCGTGCTCATTGACATGTTCGCCAGTGTGGTTGGAACTGCAACCTGCGGCTCCGTTTTCTATGTCATCGGGGTGGGCATCGCCGCGGGGCTGGGTGCCCTCGGCGCCGTCATCTTCGCCGCCGCGAGACCGGAGTAGCTGGGCCACCGTCGCCGACGTACTCACCCTCCTGTGACCTCCTTCGATGAGCTCAGGACAGGCCTCTCAATGGGGGGACTGGCGGAGACGAGTTCGCCAGGGCGGCCATCGAGGGGTCATACCCGCTGAGCGCGTATCCACTGATTGGGGCTATTGATGTCCCAGCGCCTGGGTGCGCCGTTCGTTGCTGGCGCTCGGCCTGCCAGGGTCCAACCAAGGCCCACTTCTCGGATTCAAACCGGCTTCTCGCGCAGGTGCTCCGTCTCTTCCCCATGCTGCTCAAGGAGACCCCTACGCCGCAACAGATATAGTGATGCCCCTGTCACAAATAGCGCAAGGGTCGCGCTGACGGCCGCTTGGCCCAGGATTCTCCCCAGGAAGCCCCCGACACCGAAGCGATCCAGGTAGAATGCCAGCTCCGAGTGGCGTATCGACCAAAAGGCGGGCTGCTCATAGCGGGCCGCAGGCAGTTGTCGATACCTGCTGAAGTCGAACATGGTCAGGCCGGCCAACTGCACGGCGATGGAGATCGCAAGCAAGACTCCGAAAGCCACCAGGACAATCCGACCTCGCCCCAGCCATTTGAAGGCGGGAATCATCAGCAGGGTGAGCAGGGGGGCGACATCGACGAGCATACGGGGCCCAAAGCACCAACCGCCCGGGCTGTGCCACTTGCTCATCAGAAACGTAAAACCGGCGACCGCCACTCCCAGGTAGCGAAACAGCCAGATGTGGGGATTGTCCCTCAGTCCCTTTGTCCACGAGGCCGCGATGCCAGCTATGGAAAACCAAAACACGGGCGAATAGACGAGTAGCCCTCTGCTTGGGGAAAGGAGGAGGCCCACGAGCCCAATGAGAAGCGGGGTTGTCCATCCGGCCCAGGCTTCGGCCTCATACCCTTGGGCAATGGGTGAGCCGAACGTGGAGTGGTTATACCAGAGGAGGAAAGCCAAGGAGCCGAGAGCGCCTGCCACGAAATGTGGGAAACGACCCCGTGAGCGGTGCAGTACATAGACCGTCAGAACGACCGCTACTATGGCAGTGGGGGGCCTGGCCGCCACGGCCAGTCCAATGAACAACCCCGACAAGGCGTAAGTCTTGGCCTCTCCTTGGCTCCTGATAAGGCAGTAGATGCCGGCTGCAAGGAGTAGTTGACTGGTTGCGTGTTGCCACAGGATCTGGCTGCTGATAGTCCAGGTGGAACTGGCGAAGGCGTAGACAACACTTAGGCATAAGGCGGTCAGTTCTGAGGCTGCGAGCCGTAGCGACAGGTACACCAGGACCACCGACGCAGCCGCCAACAGGGCCCCACCGGTCTTGCCGAGCAAGGTGTAGGCCACGAGACTTGATTGGGGACCGAGCCCCAAAACCACTGGCAAGAGGTACAACGGGGTAACCAGGAGGGCAGTGAATACTGGATACCCGGAGAAGTAGTGATCGTCTATCTTGACCAGCCAGTTCGCCCTTTCCCAGTCGTGCTCGCGCGCCACAGGGTGATCGAGGAACTCGTCAAGATCAAAATCCCGCTCGCGGATGATGCTCACAGGAAGCAGCGTAGTAGGCACAACATCGAGCGAGCTTATCAGACCAGGCGCCAGCAAGGGATTTGTCGCCAGATATAGGACGACTGCCACAACGAATAGATGGTACTTTCGCTGAGAGAGGGTCAAGCTAAGCCACACTGCTCCCGGGAGCTGAGCCAGCAACCGGGTGACCGACCGGAGATTTCTCCTGTTCACAGCTGCCCTCGCCGAGGAAAACCGTGGTCTCACTATGTATTCCCCCCGTGAGCGCGCCCGTGTTCTCGCAGGAGTTGAAGCTACTCAGGCGGAGCACGGCATACCCGTGAGTGTGCGGCCGAACGCTGGCGCGATTTCCCTGATCCCAGCAGGTGTCGTAGGCTCTACGCATGACAAGACACAGTGGTCGTAGTGCCTACGGAGCGGGCCAGGCTATGAGATCCCTGCGTGGCGGACTTTGCTGAGAGCCATGGGGGGCCTATGCATCACTTGATCTAGTGGTCGGCCCCCTTGACCCTGTCCTATGGCTAGGTCGCCGAGCTTGTCCGAGACCGAGTAACGCGTGTCAGCAGGTTGACAAAGCAGAGAACCGAACCGCTGCCATTGTATCACAGTTCTTCGGCATGGGCAAGTGATGTCGACAATATCGAAAGTAGGTGCCGCTGTTCTACTCGAGAGGCCTATTCTGGGGCGCTAACGCCCCTCTGAAGGATTGCAGGGGAATCTCAGGGGGACTGGAGCAGGACTTGGGATGACGGTCCGTCGCCGGTGGAGATGATGACTTATGCCAACCAAGGGTACGTGGTCCTGTCCGTGGCGCCGAGGACGCCGGGAGGGAGAGGGTAAGGACGGCTCCGGCATCTCTTGCGCCGGCCGTACCGCTGCAAGATGCACCTATTCTAGCATTCCCGGGTCAATGGCCTGCCACGTCATTTCTTCACGAAATAGGATGGCATTTGGAAATTCAGTCTCTATCTCACTGAGGATATCACTGACACCTTCTCCTGAGAAGTTGAAGTGCATGGGGACCTTAACCGTGGGCTGAATTCCCTCAAGAAAGTAATCGGCGAAGCGTTCACGTGTGAGGTGGTAGCCTGACACGAGTGCGATATCAATCTGCCTCTCGGGAAGACCATATGCATGTAAGTCCGACACTGTTACATAGTTTGGATTCATATCCCCGGTGTGGAAGAAGCTGATGTCGTCCGCCGAAAAGATGTACCCGAGATTGGGAACCGAAGGAACTCCGTGTGACAGACAAATGATATCCAGATCTATCCCCGCAACGATCATCTGCTCTTGTTCTCCCCTCCCGAGGCGAACCCCAATCACCCGGTCCTGGATCTGCTCGAATCCCCTGAATCGGTCCTCAAGCACGCTCACTGCAACCTCTGAGGAGACAAAAACGGCCTGGGGATTGTTTAGCATGTTATTGCCAACGAGATTGGCATCAAAGTGATCTTCATGAGTGTGGGTGACGAGGATCAGATCGATGTCATTGAAAGGCGGCAGCCCCTCTCGCATAGCGACCACGCGCTCGGCTGGACTTGGCGGGTTGTGTACCTGAAACAGCGCATCGATCAAGATCCTCTTGCCTCCGGTGATGATGAGAAAGCCGGCAACCTGGGTGTGCACAATGACGTTGTCAAAATCTCCGATTTCATCCATACCAGGATGGATCGACCCCGTGGTTCTGGTCGGGGTCGGAGGGCGTGCGGTTGCGGTGCCCTGTACCACTTGACCGTCTGTCGCCGGTTGCCCACAGGCCATGAGGAAAAGAGTCAACATCGATGCGGCTAGAGCCGCGCAATACCATCTTCGATTGAAGCAGTTCATTCTTCCCGCCTCCAGTCCATTTCAAAGGTCATGATGATCAAACCAGATAGATCATAGCCTTCTGTTGTCTTGACACTGACCCAAGAAACTACGGTCCCCAGGAAGGCCAGTAATCACCAGCAGGATCGTCTGTCAAACGCAGTTGATTGCCGCCGTCAGCTTCCATGAGGTATATTTCCCAGTTCCCATCACGGTTGGACTGGAAGACTATCCTCGTGCCATCAGGCGACCAATAAGGATTCTCGTTCACCGTGCCCATCCCCGGCAGCGGATGATCATTGCTTCCATCTGCGTTCATCACACGAATCTCAGCTGGTGGACCATGAGGCCTTGACGACATATAGGCAAGCTGGGAACCATCGGGAGACCAGGCCGGGAAAACCTCCCATTTCTCCGTCTCTGTCAGCCTTTGTGGGTTGCTGCCATCGGCTTCCATCACGTAGATTTGCCAGTTTCCATCGTGTTTTCTATTGAAAGCGATCCTGGTGCCATCTGGCGACCAGTTTGGCCGCATATCATCTGCCGGGTCATCTGTCAGGCGTTGAGGCTCTGTCCCATCAACGTTCATGACGTAGATTTCCTCGTTTCCATCTCGTTCGGAAACAAAAGCAATCCTCGTCCCATCAGGAGACCAGGCGGAGTGAGAATCGTAAACTGTGTTGGTAGTCAACCGTGTCACCTGACTTCCGTCCACGTTCATCACATAGATCTCGGGCCTTCCGTCTCGCTCGGAGGTGAAGGCTATCCGGGAGCCGTCTGGTGAAATCGCCGGGCCAAAATCGCGTACACTATTACTCGTCAGCCGTGCCAGATCACCACCATCCGCGTTCATGATGTAGATCTCATCATTCCCATCCCTGCCGGAATAGAAAACGATCTTCCCGCCTATGTCGTCCTCTGCCAGAGAGGTAGGTGTAGACACAGGTTCATCGATTGTGGCAGCGGGTGTTACGAGATCGGCGTCGTTACCACAAGCAGTGGTCAAGATTGAGACCAAGACGAGAGGAACGAAATTCTTTCTGAACATCTCCAATCTCCCTTCTCGGCTTTTGCTCTTGGTCCTCTTTGACGACCAAGAGCCCAACACACAACTGAATATGTACTCTTAGGGTTCACGATCAGTACTTTGCCGCTTCACCTCGTCGGTGTTTCCCCCTTCTGAAGCTCAAAGGTATGTACTCGCTCGTAGTTCCCGCCCACGACGAGTTGAACGTCTCCCCCACTAATGTCGTACACAGCCGACCAGATGGTGTGGGGCTGGGCACCGCTCTCCAGAATGGCCGTGGCCTGCTCTTCAGAGACGCTCGCCCTTGCTTGCTCAAGGGCCTCATACGCGCGATTGTATCTTGAGCAGGGCGCATTGGCACCGTCAGGTAGGGCCGCGGAGATGATGAAATTGGTGGCCACCTGCCACTCTCTATCGTTGCGAACGACGTTCGTCTTGCCGTCTACGAACTCCACGACTGCGGACTCCCCCGACGAATCGGAAATGAGATAGTGTAGCGGCGGGCCGTGGAAGACGATGTTGTACTCTTCCAGCAGTGAGAGTGCTTCATCGACACTTGCTGCGTGGTCCAGAAGCAAACGGATGGCCCGGAGCGAACCCATGGTTGGCTTCTCGAAGTCATCGCTGGCCCGCGCATACGGTACGGCCATCATTCCCACTACCAGGCCGGCCTCGTTCATGCCGTCGAAGGGGAGATATGGAGCCAGCAAGAGCCTCGTACGGCCCACCAACGAGGGATCCTCCATGCCGTATCCCAGGTAGTGTATGTCTACCATGGACACCGATGCGTACGCGTTTGGAGGGTCGGTGAAGAGCAGGAGGCTGGGATGGCGGTACCAGTCGAAGTTCCGCCCGAAGATCTTCTCACCTTCAGGGTTCAAGGCAGCAAAGCAGGTGCAGGCGTCTGACTTGGCCAGCGCGTTGACCTGGTGAGGGATGTCCTCTGGGATAGCCAGGTTCAAGAAAGGCTCAGAGAGGTAACCACCGTGATAGCTCATCACGTAGAGGGGGTAGTCGTCCGCTTTTCTCAGGGATGACAGCGTTCTTAGTGGGCTGTACGATATGACGGCCAGGACCACCATCGCCGCCAGCACCACGCAGAGAGCGATCTTTGTGGTCTTGCGTGGTCTGTTCCCCCCGGCCGTTGGCCCCATGGAGTAACTCCCCAGAAGGATCACGGTCTTCCTGTGGTCGTCAGCTCAGCCCGTCATTTTGGGGCATTAGTGAGACTCGGAAGCCGCGTACTGGTTCGCCTGTCTAGGAATACCAGAAAGAGGCGCGGCAGGTTCGTCGTGCGGGGCCGGGGCCTCGCTGTCAGCAGGCAAGAGGCGACCGGGTCACCCTCGCCCAGCTTCCTTCGATCCTTCGACACGCTCACGACGGCGCTCAGCATGCGCAGGTGCCCTTGGATAGGCCGCTTGCCTTCGATGCTTCGACTGGGCTCAGCACAAGTACGCCGCTGCGCGGCTGCTCACGCAACGCGGCCGCTCTTCGACAGGCTTAGGATAGGCCTGCCATCGAGGGACGGGAGCGAGGCGCAGCCCCAGGAGGCAATACCAGGCCACGTGTTTGCGCCCCTGGACGGCGTGCGCTACAATTCAGCCACCTATCTCCAACTAGGAGGAGAGTATGGATATCGCACGCTTACGTAACGTGGCTCTGCTGATGCTTGTGGTCCTCCTGGCAGGCAGCATACTGGCCTGCGAGCTAGGGGGAGGAGAGCGCGCCAAGCCGGAGGTGGTCATCACCGCCCCCACCAGTGACGCACAACTCGAGCTGGGGGACGTCAACGTGCTGGTCAGTGCCAGCGACTCCAAGGGCGTAACGAAGGTGGAGTTGTACGTTGACGGAGAACTCTATCGAACCGACGCCAACCCCGACCCTGAGGGGCAACCTTCCTGGGCGCTGATGCAAACCTGGAGCGCCACCGAGCCTGGCACACACACCCTCAAGGTGATAGCCTACAACGTCGATGCTGTGGAGAGCGATCCGTGGGCGGTGACGGTGGAGGTTCTGGAAGAGGGCGTACCGGTACCCACTGCCACCCCTACTTCGACCACGGGCCCGCCACCACCAGCTACGGCCACGGCGCCACCACCGACAGCGACCGCGCCACCCCCCACACCAACTGAACCCAGTGGCCCGTCCGAGGCGCCCTCGATTGCTTATTTCCGTGCCAACGGGTCGGAGGGCACCATCACCGTGGATGCCGGCACCACCGTGACCTTGAGCTGGGAGTGGGAACGGGCGGATGAGGGTTACCTGGATCCGGGCAACATCCCCTTGGGCTGCCCGTCGATGCCCTGCACCTACAACGTGTCTCCTGGGTCGAGCACGACCTACACGCTGAGGGCGATCAACTCCGTGGGCACCGATGAAGCGAGCGTCACCGTGCAAGTGTCGCAACTACCAGATCTAGCGGTGACCGGGTTGTTGGTGACACCGTCTGACGCCCCCTGGGGCGGCTCGGTCCAGGTGCGCTTCGACGTCGCGAATCTGGGCGGTGGACCTTCCGGGCCATACAAGATTGTCTGGAGGTACGGCGCCGGAGACTTCGACGTCATCGAGGAGAACAAGCCTTCCCTGCCGGCCGGGAGCGGGGGAACCGTCAATTGGACCTTGCCCAACATCTACGCCTCGTACAACACGGTGGCCGCAGTTGACCCATTCAACGAGGTAGAAGAGAGCGACGAAGGCAACAACCAGGAGCAGTTCATGGTCACCGTGGGGCCATCTGGGGTGGACCTTCACGTCATGGAAATCAGACTGCAGCCGGCCTCGCCTCAGCAGGGGTCGCCAGCGATGGTCGGGGTCCGCATCCGCAACAGAGGAGGCACCGACGCCGGCCCCTTCAAGGTGATATGGAGATCAGCAGGGCCGACCATTGGCCTCCAGTGGAATGTGTCTTCTCTCGCCGCAGGTCAGGCACGGTGGCTCCAGGACCAGTACACCTATGGCGGGTGGAACCCCAACTACACTACCACCGCCGTCGTCGATGTGGATGACGAAGTCGCAGAGGCCGACGAGACCAACAACGAACTGGTGTTGATGGTCAACGTCCGGCCTGACTAGGTAGGTTGACCGAACGCACAGGCTGATGACCGGGATGTGCCCGCCATCACAGGGAATGGTGGGCACATCTTTCAATAGGCCTCTTCTCTTCATGATCGCCAGGAACTACCGTAGCGGCGGTGTGAGGGTGTCATGGTCTCTGCAGACGAAATCATCGAACGGCTAGGTATGCAGCCGCACCCGGAAGAGGGTGGGTACTTCGTCCAGACGTACAAGTCCGAGGAATTGATTTCCAAACTCGCACTGCCGGACAGGTATCCATCGCCACGGGCTTTCGGCACGGCGATCTTCTACCTGCTGACACCTGATACGTTCTCGGCTCTGCACCGTCTCGCCTCTGATGAGATCTTCCACTTCTACCTGGGAGATCCCGTCACCATGCTTCAGCTGCATCTTGATGGTTCTTCCCAGGTAGCGACCTTGGGGCAGGACATCTTGGCGGGCCAGGAGTTGCAGGTGGTGGTGCCCAGAGGCACCTGGCAGGGTTCGCTCCTCAATGAAGGGGGCGAATTCGCTCTCTTGGGATGCACGGTGTCGCCGGGGTTCGAATACGAGGACTACGAGGCGGGTTCAAGGGAAGAGTTTCTGGTGCAGTACCCTGCCCATCGGGAGCTGATCCTCCGCCTCACGGCCGCGACTTGAAGAACGTGCTTCCAGCACGTCTCGTGTGGCGTGGCGTCGGTTGAACCGCACCCTGAGTAGGGCGGAGCGAAGCTCTGCCCGTATCTAAGGGCCCGGTCCACCAAATGGTGTTGGCCGGTGCTCTGCCACTTGCGTCGAGCACTCCGAGCGACCTCCTGAGTGGTTCGAAGGATAGCGGGGAGCGCGTGCCGAGGGATGAGAGTTTCCAACCTAACCCCTGCGGCAAGAAAAGGAGGAGACTATGTCCGACGTAATGGGCGCGGAACTGCTGGTCGAGTGCCTCATCCAGGAGAACGTGGAGTTCATCTTTGGCATACCCGGAGACCAGACTTGCCCCATGCTGGATGCCATCCGCCGGCTCGGCCCTGAAACAGGCCTGCAGTTCATCATGACCCGCCACGAGCAGGCGGCAGCCCACATGGCAGATTCCTACTCCCGCGTCACTGGCAGACCTGGGGTATGCACGGGCACTGTGGGCCCGGGCGCGGCCAACCTCGTGCCAGGCGTTTACCCAGCCTGGGCCGATTCCATCCCCATGGTCATTCTCACGGGCCAGAACCAGACGTGGAAGAGCTATCCCGAGCGAGGGTCCATGCAGTCACTGGACCAGGTCAGGCTTTTCGAGCCCATCACCAAGTGGAACGCCAGGATCACGAATTGGCGGAGGATCCCCGAGCTAGTGCAACGCGCCTTTCGCGTCGCAGCCTCGGGCCGTCCGGGCCCGGTGCACCTGGACCTGCACGTGGACGTGATGGTGGCCATGGGCGAAGAAGAGTCGATTGACTTTCGGGTTGAGCCACCGGAGCGGTACCGGGCAGCCCGGCGACCTGCGGCGCAGCCGGAACTGGTCGAGCAAGCTGCACAGATGCTCGTGGAGGCGGAGCGACCGCTACTCCACCCTGGAGGGGGCGTGCTCCGCTCTGGGGCGTGGGACGAGGTTCGGAAACTGGCAGAATACCTCTCGGCTCCAGTAACGACGAGCATCGGCGCGGCGGGCGTGATCCCTGAGGATCACCCGCTCTGCCTGATCGCTGGTGGGTACGGTGCCCTGGGCGC
>CAYGAW010000129.1:0-9276 GCA_964347945.1 uncultured Anaerolineales bacterium | reverse complement strand
GTACTCTGCCTCCTGCATCGGGGTGAGAATGAATCCGGGACACACGGCGTTGACCCGCACCTTGGGGGCCAATTCCAGAGCCATGGACCGCGTCAACTCGACGACGCCCGCTTTGGAGGCGTTATAGTCGGCATAGTGGTGATATCCCATCAGAGCGTTGGTCGAGCCCATGTTCAGAATGACGCCACCGTCGGCCGCCAGCATCCGCCGCGCCGCCTCCTGGGCCACAAAGAACATCCCGTCGAGGTTGACGCCCATCACCTCACGCCATTCCTCGGGAGAGATATCCATGAAGCGGTGTCGAATGCTGATCCCGGCATTGTTGATGAGCACGTCCAGCCCTCCCAGTAGCTCATCCAGTTCTGTGAAAGCCCGCGCCACGTCGTCCGGCTTTGAGACGTCGGCGATGACGCTGGCGCTCAGCCCAGACACTTCGCTATCGACGCGATGCACCGCCTCACCATCACAATCCAGGATAGCGACCCGGCATCCTTCTTCCAGAAAGCGAACGGCCGTCGCCTTGCCGATGCCACCCGCCCCACCGGTGATCAAGACCTGCTTCTCCTCCAGGCCACGCATCGTGTCCTCCCTACCCTGCCAGTCCGCCGCCGTCCACAACCAGTGTTGTGCCCGTGACGAAAGAAGAGGCTTCACTAGCCAGATACAGCGCCGCCCGGGCGATGTCCTCAGGCGTCCCGATACGTCCCAGTGGTCGCTCAGCGGCGTCGGCCAGGAACTGGTCCGTGGTCTCGCCCAGCTGCCGTGCCTCATCCCGCAGCATAGGCGTGTCCGTGTCGCCCGGGCAGATGCAGTTGACACGGATGTTCTGCCCTCCGTGGTCCAACGCCATAGATTTGGTCAGCTGGACCACCGCCCCCTTTGAGGCGCAGTAGGAAGCCGCCCTGGGGCCTCCCACCAGTCCCCAACCCGACGACACGTTGATGATCGCCCCGCCACCTGCTTCCGCCATGATGGGGATGGTGTACTTGCTCAGCAGGAAGACAGATTTCACGTTCACACTCATCACCTGGTCCCAATCTGCCTCCGTCGTCTCCAGAACGGTGGCTCGGCGGATGATGCCTACGCAGTTCACGAGGACGTCGAGGCCTCCCAGGCGAGCCACAGTCTCCTCCACGGCTCGCTGGCAGTCTGCGGCACGTGTCACGTCGCCGGGCACAAAGACGGCCTGCCCGCCATGGCTCACAATCCCTTCAACGACGGCCTGTCCGCCTGCCTCATCCAAGTCTACAACCGAAACCGCCGCGCCTTCGCGGGCGAAGAGCAAAGCCGTCGCCCTACCGATGCCGGAAGCCCCACCCGTGATGAGAGCGACTCTACCATCGAGTTGCATGGCGCTCCTCCTCAGAATGCCACCTTGTACATGGTCTGCTCGTTGTACTGGACCACGACCTTTACGTAGCCACCTAACATCTCATCCACCACCCTATCGCCAGTATCGACGCGCAGAGGGCCTCCACGTAAGGAATGTAGCTTCTCAGCGGTGCTCACCACGACGATGTTGTCTCTACCCACTTTCTTGATCACCTCTGGACTTATCTGCTGATTCCCCCGACCAAAGATGTATCCCTGGCCACCGATGGGGGTCACGACGATCTTTGCCCTGGCCCCCTGAAGAAGCTCCAAGAGTTGAGACTCGTTGACGTCGGTGGCCACCAACTCGAGTCCCCTGACCACGTCCACGCCCAAGAGGGTCTTGCTCAGACCTAGTTCATCGGTGATTGCCCTGATTGTGGTCCCCGGCCCCAGCACGTAAACACAGTCGTCCTCCATCCCATCCACCACGTGACACGCTATCGCTCGCTGAGAAGCTTCTTCGCTGAGGTCACTTGCCGCCTTGAGACTCTGGACGAGAGTCTTACGAAATGGGATTCTCAAGTAACCGTAGAGCTTGGCCGAGAGGATTCCCTGTCTGAAGGCCTCCTCGTCGATATCCATCACCTCGGCCTCTCGCAGGCTCGACACCCTCCCTTGCAGATAGGATGCCGCCAATTCTCCCGCGCTCGTGGGGCTGGCTCCAAAGACCGCCGAATGGATCTTGACCCCAGCGGGGATTCCGAGAACCGCCACCTGTTGCCCCACCGCATTGTAGATATCCCTGGCGGTGCCATCGCCGCCTGCGAACAACAGGAGATCCACGTCCAGGCGTTGCATTTCCAGAGCGGCCTTCGTGGTGTCTTCAGCGGTCGTCTTCCCTAGTTTGATGGTCCCGAAGACCCTGGGCTCGAGGCCGCCTTCTCTGCTTGCATCCTCGCCCATCTCCTGGGGATAGGTGATGACCTCAAGCTGGTCCCTGAGGGACTTCAGCATTTCCAGAGCCCGGAGAGCACGATCGTGGGCTTGAGGGATGGCCCCCAGCTCCAGAGCCTTCCTCTGTATCTCGGCTCCGTCGCTTCCTTTGAGGCCGACTCTTCCGCCCAGGCCAGCAACGGGATTGACGATCAAGCCTAATCTCTTCCTGTCCAGTTTGACCATAGCTGTGCACGAGACGCAAGACTACTCTAGTTCGGGTCGGGCTTCACGAATGAGCTGCATCGCACGTTCTCTAACTGTATCGACGCCATCAACGATGTCCTGTTTCGTGAACCACACCTCTTCGTCAACAACGCCCGTTCGCCTGCTGAGATGGTGAATGCGCTCCTCACCAACGAAGTAGTAGGCCACGGTGGGTAGCACAAAAAACACGTAGTCAGTCTCCGGAGCTTCATGCCAGTACCACCATGCATCGTGGACCTGGGGATAGACGCCGGTCAGAGAACCATTGGGGTCCCGCCCTATGATGGTAACCTCTGGGAATGTGGACAAGAAGTGGACCAGCCATTCACATGAACTAACGCAGTCCGGGCCAGTCATGACGATGATCGGATTATCGTAGTGTAGGTCAGGCTTGTCAGCGGGGAAAGGGAATTCGGCCTCCAATGAACCCCAGATGTGTTCATAGGCACGGCACAGCCTCCCAAACCAGTTCTGCATCGCAGCAGCCGAGCACCCCTCCTCGCCCCAGGCCTCGCTCGCAGTCAAGAGACTGGTCCGATCATTTGCCTCGGGATCTCTAACAGCAGTATCGATGACCAGTCTGTCTTCCGTACCCTTGAGGAGATGAGCGAGGCCTTTGTAGAAGATGGTGATCTCAATCCCACCTCCATTCGTCCTCAGGTCGAGAATCAAACCGTCGGTATCCATGAGGGAGAGGATGGCTTGTTCGAACTCGTCGCTGAAGGCCAGAGCATCGGGGTGGCTGGCCCGGTCGCTATTCCCCGGACGCGTGCTCTTGATGTACATATACCCGACATTGCCGTCCGGAATGATTCCATAGACAAACATGGGATCATCCATAAAGGAAAGGGATGAATGTGGGTCGTGCACCGAGACGAGTCCTTGGGTTTCGGTCAGGTCATGACAGATGGGTAGCTCATCGCCCGGTTCCAGGTAGACGACATCCACGGTGTCGATTTTGCCCGTGTCCACCGTCTTGATGTTCATCTTCTCGAACAGGTTGACGTTTGCCATCACCGACCTCAGCAGGTTGTATCTTCTGGCTGTCTCTGCTCCCCCTGGTGAACCAAGAATGGGCATTCCTGACGTCTCCAGCCGTGGTATCCAGTCCTCCCAAGGGACCCCATTCAGGCCGACGATCTCATCCCCAACCTGAAGGTCGTAGGGGTTGGGCGCACGTTCCCAAATCGAGCCTATGACTAGCTCTTCCTCAGCGGTGACCGTACAACAGGCTCCGATTCTGCTGGCGGGAAGGGGAGTGAAAACGGGGGCCTTATCGACGAAAGCGTTCACCTTTGGTAGCTCTGGTAGGTCAGGCCCTCCGTACTTGCCCAGTACTCGACCTGGGACGAGCCTGACATGGCTCTCTTTGAGTGCGTAGCCCATCAAGGAGATGATGTAAGCGTAGTCTCCGTAGCTCTGGGCCTCGCTCATCTCTTCGCGATATTCATGCTGAAAAGCATCCCAGTCGAGGTCGAGTCCTTCAAAATCGGGGAATGCACGGCCCATCTCATACCACAAGTCGTCAAACCTGTACTGCAGTTCAACACGGTCATCGGGAAGGTCACCCCAGAAAAGTCTATTGACTTCTTGCAGATGGGCGATCTTCGCATCGATCATCGCTTCTCTTTCGGCAGGGTCCACTATCAAGCCATCGGGAACAGGATAGTCGAAGGGAACGATGACGGCGGGTATGCCAAGCTGTTCCATGTTCTCCTCGACGGTCAGACTCGTCGCGGTAATGACCTCCGGAGGGCGCCCGGCGCATCCCGCCACCATCACAATCGCGCTCAACAGCAGGACTTGCGTCAACATCCTGGTGAGAGGCATGTACCCACCTCTTGTAGAGAGAAGCCCGTAGCTCACAAGGCGACTCCAGAGACTGTGTGGCAGCGCGCCCCGCTCCCCAATCGCCACGAAGCGAAGGAACTCTTGCCTGGCAACCCGTGGCGCGACGCTACTCCGAGCCGTGTGCCCTTCTGCGGAGTTGCCGCAGTCGGCCACAATCCGTCGAGCTAGACCAGCCCGTCGCCACCCCTTCACCCCTTGGCAGGAAGGAGACGCCCTGTCTTGCACTACTTCTCTAGAATGACATAGGTGCGTCTAGATACCTCAATGAAGCCCAACTTCAGAGCGACCCGGAGTGAGGCCTTATTGGGTTCGCCTACGCCCCATACGGGTGTCTGCCCGGCTTGCTGCACGCGCCTCGCAACAATCGAGGCCGCAGCCGTCGCAAGCCCGCGGCAACGGAAGTCCTGGTGCGTATATACACCGAGGTCTGCATGGCGTGGGCTGCGCGCCACGGTCCACGCCGTGGCAACAATCTGCCGCGATGAAATAGCGCAGGCAACGATTCCCTCTGATAGCAAGGCATGGGCGCTTCCCCAACAATTTATCCGGAACTCTGGGGGAGCGGATTCTAGCAAGTCAAGATCGGCAGGCGCCAACTGGCGCACAGCTTTGTCGTCGACCCGCGATACCGATTTGGTTAGTACGTGGGAGACGGCATCAACGTATCGAACGCCGACTCTCATCTCTTGCTCGATGATCTCTCCTAGCATGAGGGCACACTCAGAACCTACCAGGATACAGTCCCACCCGCTGACCGCTTTGAGCAGTTCCCACAAGACTTGAGGATCTGACCCAAAGCCTGTCGGTTCCGTGGGCCAGTCGTTGGCCTGCACGATCGCTGCGCCGAATCGCGACGGGTCGCCAGCCACGTAGGCCTTGCACATACCCTGTCTTAGCAAGTGAACTGAGTCTACGGTCTCGGGCGCATCACCCAAGGCCTCAGCTAGAATGCGGCACTCCTCTAGACCAAGTGGGTTGCACAAGCCAGAATCCCCTGAATGCATCATTGGGTCACTTCACCTGCATCCTCGACCACTTTCCTCCGATAGGCCCTCCAGGTCATCGCCCACTGGGAGGGATCGTCCAGAGGCGCGTGGTCGATGGTGTGTATGGTGCTGTTGTGAGGAGCCGACTTGACCAGTTCTGGGTCAGTGCGCGCCTCCTCGGCCACGTGAGCGAGGATGGCCGCGTACTCGTCGAGTTCGTCCTTGGAATATGACTCCGTCGGCTCGAGGGTGCAGGGTTCCGGCACGACAAAGGGGTGGTGGCTGGTCCAGTAGTGGACGCCAAAGTCCGCCGCCCGGAGGCCAATCTCCTCGGAGTGGACCCCCGTATCCCTGGCCAGTTCCTCCCAGCTGTAGCGCACCTGCTCGATGCGTCTCTTGCCCTTCGCATAGGGCGCGCTCACTCCCGCTATCTCCAGCACCTTCTTCAACAAGTAGTTGTTATTGAGAACAGCGATCTCCGCGACCTCCCGCAGGCCTTCCGCGCCGAGGCTCATGGCCCATGCGTACGCCCTCAACACCACGGGCGCGACACCGTGGAAGGGGCCGATCTTGCCGATACTGTCCGGTAAGTCGTAGTTCAGCCGATACCTGCTGCCATCGTACTCAACGACAGGGACAGGAAGGAACCTGCCGAGTTCCTCCGTCACGCCAATGGCGCCGATGGCAGGGCCGCCGCACCCGTGAGGCGAGGAGAAGGTCTTGTGCAGATTGAAGTGGCAAAGATCGAAACCGGCGTCGCTGCCCCTGGTTATCCCCAGTATTCCATTGGCGTTGGCCTGGTCGTAGGAGCAGAGTCCTCCCGCTTGATGGACCACCTCCACAAACTCCTCTATCCTGGGGTTGAAGATCCCCGTGTCCTCCGGGTTTGTGATCAGTAACCCGGCAGTCCGTTCTGAGACGCCTGCCTTCAAAGCGTCCAAGTCAGGATAGCCGTCCTCATCGGGGTAGATGGTGATGATCTTGTAACCGGCCGTCCTAGCGCAGGCTGCATTGGACGGGTGCGAGAAGATGGTGGTGATAATCTCATCCCGCAAATCGCCCTCGCCACGAGACTGATGGTAGGCGCGGATGATGGAGACATTGGTGTATATCGCTGCCGAACCGGCACCCGGTTGCAGAGAGAATCGGTCCAGACCCGAGATCTCTTTGAGGATCTCCTGGAAGCTGTACATGATCTCCAAGATGCCCTGGACGGTCTCTTCGTCCTGGAGGGGGTGAAGCTCCGTCATTCTCGGGCTTCTGACCAGGTGCTCGTTGATCTTGGGGCTGTACTTCATGGTGCACGTCCCCTGGCCGACGTCGATGTTGAAGTCTGTTCCCAGGTTCTCTTGCGATAGTCGGAAGTAGTGCCTCACCACGGCAGGCTGCGTGAGCTCGGGCAGCTTGGGCGGCTCCCGCCGTCGCATGAACTCGGGCAGGGTGGCCAGTACATCTCCCACCTGATCTCTCATCTCCTTCTCCACCTCGGGCACCAGGATGCCCCTCTGTCCCTCGCAGCTGAGCTCGAAGACGATCGGTTCGTCCCACCTGGCCTGGTGGAATCGTCTCAGATTGGGCTTTCCGTCTGTGTACCTGTGCCGAGTGATGTCTTGGCCCATCCTATTCAACGACCTCCTTCAGTGCTCCGACCAAGGTGTCAATGTCCTCCTTGGTGTGAACTTCGGTCACGCAGTACAGCGCACTATTCCCCATCTCCGAAAATTCTTCCGACAGGTCCTTTCCCCCGAAGATGCCCCGTGCCAGCAGAGCCCCGTTGATCTGTGCCACCGTCTTGCCTGTGTCATCGAAGTTGACTACGAATTCCTTGAAATGGGGTGACCGGAAGAGGGGAGCCTTCACCCCTTCGACCTTGTCCAGCTGTTTCATGGCGTAGTGGGCTCGAGTCATGATACCCTCCCCAATTTCCACCATCCCTTGAGGTCCCATCAGGGCCAGGTAGACGCCGGCGGTGATCCCCCACAGAGCAGCCGCTGTGCCCACCCACTCCTTACCCTCCTCCCTGACAGCAAAGGAGGTCCTCTCGTAGGCCACGTCGCCGAATCCATACTCCCCTGGCACCGATGTCGGGGCGATGCCGAACAGCCGGGAGGGATACTCCATCACGTACCTCTCTTCGTCACGGGTGGCGATGAACCCGGCCTGACCACCCCCAAACTGCATGTGCATACCGAGGGGCTGTATGTCGCCGCAGACGATGTCCGCGCCGTAGTCAGCCGGCGGAGTGAGTACCCCCAGGGAAATGGGATCCGCGCCTAGGACACAGATGGCGTCGTGGTCGTGAGCTATCCTCGCAATCTCGTCACCCTGAGTCTCAATGAGGCCCAGATACGAAGGATTGTCGAAGTACACAGCAGCCGTCTCGGCAGAAATCATGGACTTCAAGGCATTCAAATCCAGTTGGCCGGTCTCTGGCTGGTACTCGACCAGCCTTATCTCCATGTCGGGCCTGCAATAGTCTCTGATCTTCGACAACTTGTCAGGACTTACCGTGCGAGGCAGCAGCGCTTCGTGGCGGCCCGTGATGCGAGAGGCCATGCGGACGGACGTGGCCGCCGCCTGGAACCCGTCGTAGGTCGGGACATTGACTACGTCCATGTTCAACAGTTCACCCATCATGCTGCTGTACTCGAACAGGGCCTGGAACCTGCCGTGATCGTCGTAGGGCTCGCCCGCATAGGCGGTCAGGAACTCGCCCCGCTGATTCACCTCGTCACACACGGCAGGCACATGATGTTGATAGCAACCCGCTCCCAAGAAGCTAAGGTACTCAGTGCACGTCCTGTTCTTCGCGAGAATCCCCTCCACGTGCCGCTTCAGGGCGTATTCCGACAGCAAGGGCTCGGGCAACTTCATAGGCTCCTTGACCCGTAGCTCCTGAGGGACGTCCTCGTAGAAATCCTCTGTGCTTTCTGCACCCACCTCTTTGAGCATCTGCTCCTTCACTTGGGGCACGGAGTTGGGGATGTAGGGGTAGACAATCGGTCTATCATCAGTCATAAGCCAATCCTCCGGTGATTCAGGGGCGTCTCGTCTTCTGCCGCTTCGCACTCGCAGATCAGACGCTCTCGCCGCGTGGGGTCAACGGACTGTCACGCCGTGTCGATTATAGCGTATCGCTCTAGCCATCTCAAATGATGAGTGGCCCGATGGGGGAACGCCGGCCACACAGCCACGGGAACCGGCGGGCGAACAGAGCACAGATTCACCTTGCTCTGACATGCGGTGGCATAAGGCAAGGACAGCGGCAGGTGGGGGATGTCTGGGGAGGAGTGGACAACGGGTTGCGAGGCTTCGGCCGACCCTCGAGCATCTGTTCTGGGCCATCATGAATGCGTTGGCTGGGAAGCGCTGTCGGGCTGAGGCGTCGAGGCGGCGGTCACGGCTGAGGGAAGCTGGTCAGGGTTATCTACTGCTCCATGAGAAACTCCACGCTGTCCAGCATGGTGTGTAGAACCGATTCGTATTCGCACCATTCGTCCACGGCCGAGAGGCCTATGAAGAGGTAACCCCACTTGTTGTGTTTTGCGGCAGCCACGAACCCGCTCACCCGGACATACTCCTCAGGGGTCCCTTCGAAGGAGAACATGATCCCATCCTGCCCTCCGATGCCGTAGGCTCTTCGGTCACCGATCACTATGTCCTCGGACGAGAGCTCGGATAGAATCATCTCCACCATCTCTTGAAACGTCTGCCCCTCTCCAAGCTCGCTACCGATCACCACCATCGCTGCACCGTCCCCCAAGACGGCGCCGCTGAGCATCCCCTCCGAGCTGGCAAAGATCACTTGCTCTCCCTGCTCCTCGAAGATCCAGCCCTCAGGATAGGTGATCGAAATGCCGAGAGTAGGGTTGGTGTAAATGGGTTCAATGTACGGCAGCTCAACGCTGCTGAGCATCTGCTCCAG
>CAYGAW010000128.1:0-10345 GCA_964347945.1 uncultured Anaerolineales bacterium | reverse complement strand
TCTCACCTTGTACTGGGAACCTCAAGACAGGCTGGAAGAGGATTACAGCGCCTTCGTACATCTGGATGATCTGCGCCCGAACTACATCTCCTGGAGCCTGTCCGAAAAGGCCAATCCAGCGGACCTCCCGACCTCCACTTGGTCACCTGGGTTCTACGTCTCAGACCCTCATGAGTTGCCCATATCTGCCGAGATCCCACCGGGTCTATACATGCTGCGGGCGGGGCTCTATCGATCAGAGAGCGGCCACCGGTTGGCGGTGCTGGACCAAGATGGAGATGTGGTTTCAGATGGCGTCGAACTGTCCAAGGTCCGCGTCCGACGCGTGGAGCCTGTGGATCTGTCGGGCGTCGAATTGGTGGGGCCCTTCAGGTTTGGGAATCGAATCCGCCTGTTCGGCTACAAGCTCTCAGACACCGGCGTGACGCCGGGCAACTACGTCAGGCTGGTCCTATACTGGAAGGCACTGACTGAGATGACTGAGAGCTATACCGTCTTCGTTCACCTGGTGGATGAAGCCGGGCGGACCTGGGCTCAGGCAGACGGGCTTCCTTTGAACGGCATGTATCCCACTTGGGCGTGGCTGGAGGGTGAGACCGTGGAGGATGAGCATTTGATCCCTCTGGAGGTGGACGTCCCACCGGGGACCTATGACGTAGCGATAGGAATCTACGAACTGGAGAGCCTCAGAAGGCTTGAGGTCACGACTTCAGCAGGCGCCCCGCTCGGGGATCACATTGCGCTGCCGGTGTCCGTGGAGGTCCTAAGCCCCTAGCGCGCTCATCCCGAATTCAAATTGCAGGGACGGCAGCGTAGACGGGGGTCGTCCAGTGCTCGTACTCGTCTCTCTCACCCCGCGCAATGCTGAAGTACAAATCCCGCAGCCGGGTCACGATGGGGCCAATCTCGCCCGTTCCGACGGGACGGTGATCGATCTCGGCTATGGCCGCTATCTGCACGCCGGTGCCGCAGAAGAAGGCCTCGTCGGCAACGTAAAGCTCGGTGCGGTCGATGGGCCGTTCTACTGTCTCCACGCCCAGCTCCTTGGCGGCCAACTGGATCAGCGTGGCCCTGGTTATCCCCTCCAGGATGTCTTCGGTGACCGGTGAGGTTATCAGTGTGCCATTCCTGACAATGAAGAGGTTCTCAGCACTGCCTTCAGACACGTGGCCCTGCTGTGTGAGGACGATGGCCTCGTCGTATCCGTTCATCACGGCGTCGGTTTTGATCAGCGCGGAATTGATGTAGGCTCCGGTGATCTTCGCTCGGGCCGGGACCGCATTGTCGTTGATTCGACGCCATGAGGACACCCCTACCTTGGCGCCCTCCTCTTTCTCAATGTACTTGCCGAAGGGCATGGCAAACAGGGCGAATCGATCCTGTAGATCGTGCAGTCTGACCCCTATGCCGACGTCAGCTTTGTACGCCAGAGGACGGATGTAAGTATCTTGGCGGAAACCCTCTTTGTTCAGCAGTTCAAGGGTGATGCGCGACATCTCGTCGACGTCGTAAGTGAGCGAGATGCGAATGATGCGACACGAATGGAGAAAACGCTCGTAGTGCTCTCTTAGCCTAAACACATAGAGCTGCTCCTTGGTTTTGTTCCAGTAGGCCCGGATACCCTCGAAGCAGCCCGTTCCGTAGTTGAAGGCGTGGGTCATAATGCTGACCTTTGCCTCTTCTATGGGCACGATTCTTCCCTCGAAGAATGCGTACTTGTTCGTCATCGCTGGCTTCCTCCTTCCCGCTCTGCAGGGGAGCGAGCACGTCGAAACTGGGGCGCACCCAATTATACCCGTTCGGCTGATCTCGGTCAAGATCCAGATTCACGAGAGTGTAGAAGAACGACATGAGATCCGCCGCTGGGCGCATCCTGAGCCGCGCAGGCTGAGTAGCCGCGAAGCGGCGTGTTTGTGCTGAGCCCAGTCGAAGCATCGAAGCCAAACGGTCCGACGGCGGGCGGAGCCGAAATGACGTTGTATGTGCCTCCGATAGGCTTCTTCGACACCCTCAGATTCACGCGGCCGCGTCGGTGCAGGCCCCATCAGCCCAACCCCGCCCTACGTGGACGGATCTCTCACTCGACGATCTGTCTGACTGTGTCCAGTCGCCGGCGATCAGTGCGCACGGAGGGCCGCCTGGCTGGGTAGCCTATGGGGATTATGGCCACCGGTCGCAAGTGGGGCGGCAGTTCCAGAGCCCGGGAAGCTTCCTCCTCATCGAAAGCCCCTACCCAACAGGCTCCCAGTCCCGATGCCACAGCCGCCAGCAGAAGGTTCTCCGTCGCGGCCGCTGTGTCCTGTAGTGAGTAGAGAAGTCTCCCACGGTCGCCGTACCTCAGTGCCGATCGTTCGGGCTCTGCACAGACCACGACCACCACGGGAGCGTGGCTGAGGAACCACTGGTTCAGAGCCGCCCGCGCGAGAGCGTTCTTGACCTCCTGGTCTCGAACGACGAAGAAGTACCATGGCTGACAGTTCCCAGCCGAGGGGGCACGAATGGCGGCCTCCAGAAGTTGGGTCACCATTTCGGAGGGGACATCGCGCTCGGTTTCAAAGTCGCGCACGCTGCGCCTTGCTTCCAATACTTCCCAGAAATCCATGACCACCTGCCGATCCTATGATATGCGTCCGCGTTCGGTTCGTCTGTGCGGCCAACTGTTAGGGAGATATCACCCAGTTTCTAAGATCCTTGAGGAAGCTGTGGTCGGTCATGTCCAAGCGGAGGGGTGTTATCGAGATGCAGTTGCGGGCCAAGGCCCAGAAGTCGGTACCCTCATCCCCGGTATGGCCCGTGGGCCACTCCCCACCGATCCAGTAGTAGTCTCGGCCTCGCGGGTCCTTCCGCTTGATGAGTTGGTCCCGATACAGCCGTCTGCCTAGCCGAGTGATCTCGACGCCGGCGATTTTGCCCTCGGGTACGTGGGGTATATTCACGTTGAGGAGGACATTTGCAGGCAGGCCACGGGCTAGTACCTCTTCGGCCAGGCGGGCGACAAAGCGAGCGGCATAGCTGAAGTCACCGTCCTCATATGTGTCCAGCGATGCGGCGATGGAGGGTATCCCTGAGACCGTACCTTCGAAGGCTGCGGCGAGGGTACCCGAGTAGGTGATGTCCTGGCCGACATTGGCTCCTAGGTTGATGCCCGAAACTACCAGGTCAGGCAACTCTGGGAGGAAGCCCAGAACCGCCAGGGCCACGCAATCTGAGGGAGCGCCGCTGCTGGAATACGCCAGGGAGCCATCGGGAAGCTCGACCTGGACGATGCGAAGGGGTTTGTGCATCGTCTTTGCGTGGCCGGAACGGGTGTGCTCCCGATCAGGTGCAATGACGGTTACTTTGCCCACAGCGTCGAGGGCTTGTTTCAAGCGAAAGAGGCCAGGGAAGTTGATGCCATCGTCGTTGCTGACGAGGATGTTTCTCATGCTGACACCACGGTCTCGTCCTCCCGTCGCACGAAGGCCCACCGACGTTCTATCGAGATGTCCCAGTTCGCCGCTTCAGGCTGCTCTTCCTCCTCCTGCTTGTGAACCACATAGATCAGTACTTCTTCGCTCTCCATGCGATTCCCTGCCGCGTCCACGGCTACCACATGGATGGTGTGAGGTACGGTGATGCTGGTGGTGAGCTCGATTGGTGGCTCCTCGTCCTCGGGGATCAGTTCGAGCTGTTCTCGCAGCGCAGCGTCCTGGGCCAACGTGGTAGTCATGACAATGGTCCACCTCTGATTGAAAGGACTCACCGTGTCGTAGGTTAGGAGTTCGTCGTCCAGATAGAATTCCACCTTGTCCATGGAGAAGTTGTCCAGCGCCTGAGCCTGGATGCTGACCCACTCGGCGTCCTCCATGATGTAGAGCTGCTCCGTGATGGGATAGGTGATCTCCACCGTCGGGGAGATGTTGTCTACCGTGACCTGGATGGTGGACTGACGGTAGAAGTTGTTCCTATCCACCACAGACAACTGCAACGTGTAGAGGCCATCCAGGCCTCGCACGTCCCATCGCTCTAGTAGGCCGTGGTCAACGGTATTGTAGTGATCGCCCCCTATCTGGGTCCAGGATGAGGGGTTCAGTCCAGGGCCGTATTGAAGGCGATAGAGCTGGACATCGGGCCCCCGAGCATTGCCTTGTATGTCCACTATGCGACGAATGTAGTCATACGGTCGGGGTTTGGTGATGGCGACATCGCCCCCCAGAGGAGTGGGGCCATGAAGGTCGCAGTATTCGACGGGCGGCTGGGGAATTTCGCTCTCGCGCACCCAGTCCGCAGCGTCAGGAGGGTATATCTCGTACACCCTCTGGGCCACTTCCTCGAGAGGACAATAGACCGTGGCTAGCTTCCCGGAGGTCCGGCAGACGTGGAACACCTGATGTATGTTGTCATGCTCCGTGGGCACCGTGCCGGGAAGGAAGACCTCCCTGATGGTGCTGGGGCTGTGCTCGGTGGGCAGCAACCCCGACGTCGCATCCACGATGGCCCACTCCAGACCTGGTGGTTCGACGAAGGGTATGACAGGCTCCGATTCCAAGGCGGCCAGCATGAGGGCGTGCCAGATGGGTGCTGCTCCCCGCGAGCCGGGCACATGTTCCATGGGCTCGTTGTTGCTGTTGCCGACCCATACGCCAGTGCATAGCTGAGGCGTAAAGCCAATGGTCCAGGAATCCCGAAAGTCTGTCGTAGTACCTGTCTTGGCCGCAGCAGGTCTATCGCTGCCCAAGAACAGCATGCTTCGCGAGCCGAAGGCCGGACTGCGGGCCACATTGTCGGATAGCATGTGGGTTATGACGTATGCCACCTGAGGCCTGATCACTTCCCTCAATTCAGGGCTGCGATACTCCTCCAGGACGTGGCCGTTGGCGTCCTCCACGCGGAGGATTGCCACTGGATCTAACTCTCGGTAGCCGGGCCTCAGCTTTTCTTCAGGCACGGGCTGGCCCGTCATATAGCCGCCGTTGGCCAGCACACTGAAGGCGTGGGTCATGTCGAGAAGCCTGACCTCTCCTCCGCCCAGCGTCAGACTCAAGCCGTAGTAGTGTCCGGTGAGCGTGTTGATCCCCATGCGGTGAGCAAGATCTATCACATTCTTCACACCCACCCAGCTCAAGACTCTCACCGCTGCCACATTTATCGAGCGAGCCAAAGCTTGTCTGAGTCGCAGGGGCCCGTGAAACTCGCGATCGTAGTTCTCTGGCGTGTATGGGCTGGAGTAGTCAGGATCAGGAAACGTGGTGCGTACGTCCATGACCATCGTGGCAGGAGTGTGCCCTTGGAGCAGCGCCTCCGTGTAGGTGAACATCTTGAAGGAGGATCCTGGCTGTCGCTCAGCAAGAGCCACGTTGACCTGCCCGTCAATCTCTCTGTCGAAGTAGTCCAGGCTGCCCACCATGACCAGTATCTCGCCAGTAGCGGGCTTCATGGCCACCACGGCGGCATTTGATGCGTTGCGTTCGTCAGCTTGCAGTTCAGCGATATGCTGCCGGGCGATGTCTTCTGCCACACTCTGCAATTCCAGATCCAGTGTGGTGTAGACTTTCAGCCCTCCCTGATAGACCACATCGGAGCCGTACCGCTCCTCCAACAACTGGCGTACGTACATTACGAAGTGGGGAGCTTCGATGTCAAAAAGAACGGCTGCGTAGTGCAGTTCCTCTGCCTTGGCCGCCAGTATCTCGTCGTAGGTGATGTACCCCTGGCGGAACATAGCGTCCAAAACCAGGTGTTGACGGATTCTCGCCTCCTCGGGGTTGACGAGGGGCGAGTGAGTGGCCGGCGCATTAGGCAGGACAGCAAGCATGGCACACTCAGCCAAGCTCAAGTCTTGCACGTGCTTTCCGAAGTAGTTCTGCGCTGCGGCCTCAACGCCGTAGGCCATGTTGCCGTAGAAGACGGTGTTGAGGTACCACTCGAGGATCTGATCCTTGCTGTACCTTCGGGTGATCTCCACCGCGAGGATGGCCTCTTTGATCTTTCGGGAGAGCGTGCGTTCAGTTCTCTCCTCTGGAGGGATGATCACGTTTTTGACAAGAAGGGTGGTTATGGAGCTACCGCCTTGAAAGCCCCGCCCCGTGATGTCCACGTAGAAGGCGCGGAGGATGCCTCGGATATTGATGCCTGGGTTGGTATAGAAATCTTGGTCTTCGATGGCGATAGTTGCATACTTTAGGTGATCGGGGATTTGGTCTATGGGAACCACCGTGCGGCTGCCAAAGCGGGGGTCGAAAACCTCGTACAGCACCTTGGTGCCCGTACGATCATAGATCTTCGTAGTCTTGAAGCTCTGCGAGGTCTGGATCTCTATCTCCTCAGGCGGGGGCAACTGCTGCGCGTAGCGGGCGTAGACGCCGACGGCGGATCCCAGGCCAGCCACGACCGCGAAGACGATGCTAAGCACAACTACGCCGAGCATAGACAAGGTTATCTTGGGGAGCTGGCTGTTGTTCTTCGCGGCATGCCTGCGCTGCCTGCGCCTGGCGATGACTAGCCGGTTGTTCGAGGCCATACTCTGTGTTCCTGTGAACCCAATCTAACCGAATGCTAACAGATGAGACTGCAAAGAGCAAACGTGCTATCGACCAGTTGTACGATCGAGAGGCATGGCTGGTTTCTCCACCACCAAGAAATGCGACAGGCCAAGCACACGCAAGGGTGTATCTTCTAGATAATAGGTGACCCGCCGCAGGGCGGATGCTAGCCGGGCTCGGCGAGCAAAGATGTTGTCATAGCCTGGGAACACCTGGCGCTGGACGATGGTGCGGTGCTCGAAATCCGATAGAAGCTGGTGCAGGTCACCAAGGGTGTAGGCTCGGACATGGGGGCACAATCGCCGTCGCAAGGAATGGGGTAGGTAGTTCACCAGAGGGAAGTTGCCGAACCTGTATCTGCCGCGCCACCAGATACCGTGGGTTTCCAAAGGGTACAAGCGGTTGGGGGCGAAGATGACGATCCTACCCCTTGGTTTGAGAAGCCGGTAGGCTTCCTCCATCGCCTGCCCATCGTCAGCCACATGTTCCAGGACTTCATGTAGCACGAGGACATCGAAGGAGTTGTCAATGAAGGGCAGTGCCTCGGCGGCAGCGGCGAGGAGGTTGGGCACACTCTTTCCTCCCTCTACCACCCTCTCCACCTCGATGTCAACGCCGTATGCCTGGTCAGTGAATTCGCGGAACCTCTCGACATACGTGCCCAGTCCGCAGCCAACGTCCAGGATGGTCTTGCCCTCGAGTGGCGCATACCTGTCTATGAGTCGCAGCCGTCGCTCCTGCCCGAAACGCCACACGTAGCTGGGATGTCCCAGCGTTGCAGCTTTGTCTTCCTGCGCCGTCATCCCCACTGTCACCCACAGTCGGCCTCGGGTGCCTGTCATTCTGCGGTCTAATGGTAGCCCAGAGCACAGAGCCTTGTCAACGGTAGAAGGGCAAAGTACAATAGCGGGGGCGTACTTCTTGAGGGGTGGAGACATGTCCAGCCACAGAGCGCAGTCTAGCGGGGAGGCGAGTAGACAGATGCGAAACCTCATCATCATTGGGTCCGGGCCCGCGGCGCTGACTGCAGCAATCTACGCAGGGCGAGCCATTCTGGCACCGTTGCTCATCAGTGGCAAGGACTTGGGCGGCAGCATGGCGCTGACCGAGCGGGTGGAGAACTACCCTGGTTTCCCCGAGGGGATTGGCGGTTTCGAGTTGGCTCAGCTGATGCGACAGCAGGCCGAGCGCTACGGCGCGGATGTGTCGATGGATGAGGTCGTCAAAATCGATCTCTCGGCAAGGCCATTCAGGGTCAAGACTCATGGAGCCGAGTATCAGGCCGAGGCCCTCATCATCGCTACGGGAAGATCTCCTCGCGCGCTGGGGATCCCAGGCGAGACGGAGTTCGCTGGGCGTGGCGTCTCGTCCTGCGCCACGTGCGATGGCTATTTTTACCGCGACCAGAAGGTGGTCGTCATCGGCGGCGGTGACGCAGCAGTGAAGGAGGCAGTATTCCTCACCAAGTTCGCCAGCACAGTGCATGTCGTTCATCGCCGCGACAGGTTGCGGGCGGAGAAGGTAGTCGAAGAAATCGCCAAGAGCAATGAGAAGATCCACTTCGTGTGGAATAGCGTGGTGACTGAGATCATCGGCGATGGCGGCGTGAGCGGTGTCCGTCTGAAGGACGTCAAGACGGACGAGGAATCAACGCTGGAGGCGCAGGGGGTCTTCATTTTCGCGGGTCACGAGCCGAACACTGAGTTGTTCCAGGGTCAGTTGGAGTTGGACAAGGCGGGCTACATCGTGACCGACGAGCGACAGATGACCAGCGTGGAAGGGGTTTTCGCGGCTGGAGACGTGCAAGAGGGGGTCGCTTGGCAGATTGCCACTGCGGTTGGCTCTGGCGCGAGAGCGGCCATGCAAGCAGAGGAGTTCATCGCTGAACTGGAGGGCCGGGCTCACCCCGAGCGGGACAGGTAGGGCTGGCGATCACCGCAGTTGATTCGGGGTCGAAGACCCCCAGCAGTGTCCGTCGGTGGCCGAGCGTGTATGTCTTGAGATTGTGGGAGAAGGAGACTCAGACTTGCCCAAAGTCAACGTTGCCGGTGAGGACATCTACTACGTTCAACGCCTGACGCGAGCCTCCGATACCTCGCTGGTCTTCATTCACGGAGCGGGAGGCACGCACCGCCACTGGGCCTATCAAGTGCGAAGCCTGGCCTCAGTCAACGCCTACGCTCTCGACCTCCCGGGGCACGGCCGGTCCGGGGGACGGTCACGGACTTCCATCAGTTCCTACGCGGAGTTCGTTGAGGACTTCGTGGGGGCTCTTGGCTTGCAGCGGGTGATCCTGGGCGGCCATTCCATGGGCGGGGCAATAGTACAACACTTTGCCCTCAATCACACCTCCAGAGCGGAGGGGCTGGTCCTCGCCAGCACGGGGGCTCGCCTGAGAGTGGCGCCGGAGATTCTCGAAGGGCTCCTCTCTGACTTCGACTCGACAGTTGACATGCTGCTCGGATATGCATACGCGGAGGATGCTCCTTCACACTTGGTGGAGTTGGGCAAGCGGGAGTGGCTCGCCAATACGCCGGAGGTGGTTCACGGTGATTTCCTGGCTTGTGACAACTTCGACGTGATGGAGCGGTTGGGAGAGATAGGGTGTCCGACCTTGGTGCTGTGCGGTGAAGACGACCTGTTGACGCCGGCGAAGTACGCCCGCTACTTGGAGGAGAACATCCCAAACGCGACACTGAATACTGTGCCCGGAGCGGGCCATATGGTGATGTTGGAACAGCCGGAGCAAGTGAACCGCGCCATCGAGGAGTTCCTCCAGGCGAGGGGAGCGTAGAATCAGCGGGTTGCGCGTCTCTCGGCAGCTAGATGGCGGGATCTCGCTCGAACGCTACACCTTGCGCCTCTAACCAGACTCCCCTCACATCGCCCACCAGATGCAGAGACCCTGTGACGCATACCAGGTCCTTCTTGTCGGCCAATTCCAGGGCATGCCGGAGCGCCGCCGACGGCTCGCGTAGTATCGTAAGGGGTGTCTCGGTCGTGTCAGTGCGCTCCACGATGGTATCAGACTCGCCCGCGCGGGGATGGTCGGCCTGGGTGACGATGACCTCCTTGGCGTGAGACGTCAGCTCGCGCATCATGCCGGGGATATCTTTGTCCAGCGAGAATCCCGCGATGACGATCAACTCGTCGAACTCCAGATACTCCCTCAGTGCCTTCATCAACCGCTGAACCGAGTCGACGTTGTGCGCTCCATCCATTACGAGCAGAGGCTCTCGGCTCAGGATCTCCAGGCGTCCGGGCCAGCGTGCGCGCCGCAGGCCCTCAGCCGCTTGCTCCGGGGACACGTGTATACCCTGCCGACACAACTGATCTATGGTGGCGATCGTCGTTGTGGCGTTCACTACCTGGTAGCGGCCCAGGAAGGGAATCCAGAACTCTTGGCTCCTTCCGTCAGCGAGCAGTCCGTCTGGGTGAGGCAACTCACTTCTCACTGTGAAGGACTGGCCCTCAATGTCTGCCTCGCTCACGTGGCAGCGCCAATCCCGGTCAACCAGGATCAGCGGCGCACTCCTCTCTCTGCACACTTGGACGATTACTTGCTCGGCCGCGTCACGTTGCGGTGCACAGACCACGGGTCGTCCTTCTTTGATGATACCAGCCTTCTCGCCGGCGATCTCCTCCAGAGTGTCGCCGAGGATGTAGGTGTGGTCATAGCTTATGGAGGTGATGACCGAGACGAGGGGCACGATGACATTGGTGGTGTCCAGACGCCCTCCAAGACCTGTCTCCACCACGGCCAGGTCAACGTTCTGCTCTGCGAAGTATTCGAAGGCCATGGCAGTCATGATCTCGAACGTGCT
>CAYGAW010000127.1:0-13350 GCA_964347945.1 uncultured Anaerolineales bacterium | reverse complement strand
ATGCGGACCGGGAGGATATCCGCCGCATAGCATATCTCCTCTGGGACATACGTGCAGAAATATCCGAGGACCTTGCCGCCTCTCTTGTCCTTCCAGTACTTGGCATACTCATGCCGATTCTCATACCACTCCTGGAACATCTCGATCATCTTGCCCGTCATCCTCCTTCAACGATAGTGTTGGCCCCAGCACCATGGATAGTGGTAGCTCCGTTCGCTTCTCAGAAAGAGGCTAGGGCGATCCAGGTTCCGATGAGAAGCGATCTGGTGGAATATATGTCACGTAGATAGTATGCCGTCCATTGTGCGCCATATATTAATTGTAGCACATATTATGCGGCTTGTCAAGCCAGAAATGCTCATTAATCTGGCGCTGTCTCGAAGACTGAGTCCACGAATTGATTAGCCTTCGCTGTGAGGAGGGCGTAGTACTCCTTGAAGAGTTCTGTCGCCCGGCCGCTCAGCCAGTCTGACGGCAGCAACTCGGGAGGCAGATGCGGGTCTACGAAGGGGAATTCTCTATACTCGTGCAGGAGCATAAAGCGTTTGGTGAAACACTGCGCAGGAGCTACGTCGTTCCAGTCGTCAAGTCGCTGCTTATCCCGGGCCAGCATAGGCTCGTACTTCTCGATGAAAAATGTGTATTGACTGTTGATCTTGTCCAGGTCCCAAGATCGGGCAACCAACTCCTTGGCGTCTGGGAAACCCATGTGCTGAGCGCGAAAGACTTGGACGTAGTTCTCTATCTCAAGGCGTCGACTTACGTCCTGCACACTGTATGTGACGTCATAAGGAGAGATCCAGATGGCTGTGTTGAAAGCGCCACAACCCATGTAGGTCAGCTGCCTTCTCAGCTTGTTTCTCTGGTGTCGCTTTTCCTCAGGGATGTTGTAGGTGACTAAGTACCAGTCACCTGACCAATCTCCTTCTCCTGGTTCGAAGATCCGTTGGGCACCTGCCGTCAGGAGTTCCTCGCTCTTCTTGGTGAGCGAGTAGTAGCTTCTCCTTCCGACACGACGCCTCTTGAGCCAGCCCTTCTTCCACATGCGGGATAGGACTGAACGAACGGCCTGTTCCGACATGCCCAGCTGCTTGAGTAGCATTATCAGGCTTCCGGTCCAGATCTCGCCGCCACGGTACCGTATGTAGTCCCCGTATAGGGTGAAGATCATGCCCTGGGAGTCAACCACGCCGATCACTCCAGATATGTGTCACGATCATTCTGCCCCGCGCTGTCAATGCCACATGATTCTACCACTCAAATGCGGGTCGCGCAAGTCTCGGTTCTAGCAAGCCGATGCAGTGGGAAGCTCGCATCGCAAGACGGTCGGCCTCGCCTCATATCAGGATCTTGTGCCGACGCATGCTGGGCGAGGGTAACATTCCTGAAGGCTCTGCTCTGAGGACTGTCTGACCCTAGCGATTCTTCGCATATTGTGCCAGGTTGACCCACAATTGAAGGTTGCGTGGGCCCTCTTCCGCCCAGCTGGCTCCCAGGATGCCCAAGTCGGCGATGACTAGCACTTCGCCCCCCTCGTCGCCAGCGGGAACGAGGGCCATGACCACATCGCCTTGGGCCTCGGCCAGAGCCTCTCCGGTGTCGTAGGTAAAGGGCACTCCGTTGGAGTCGGCCAGGCTGATCAGTTCCACATCCTGAACGAGAGGGTGGGTGCCTGGTGAGGCCAGTTCTCCCCAGGTGGTGCCTTCATGGAACGTGATACCGAAGACCTCGGCCAGGGCATTCATGTCGGCCCAGTCCTCGTTTTGGTCTAAGGGCGGATAACCGTACTTGAGCCGATGTGCGGTGTTGACAAGGAGAAGTAAGCCACCATCCTCCACATACTCTTGCAGAACCTCGATCTCCCGATCCGCCCAGGCCACGTCATATGCGGTGACGTTTGCGGCTTCGCGGCGAGGATAGTCTATCGCCGGCAGAACGACGACCATTCGAGCCTCGTGTAGGTCCCCCGCTGAGAGCATGGCGCCATAGGGCATCAGATCTACATCTAAGCCACTCTGCTCCAGGGCCATGGCAAAGTCGGTCAGGGCGCTGGGGCCGATATAGGGCGGCTCGGTCTGAGTGCCCACGAAGACCGCTCGCCCTTGGTTAGCCGGTGTTGTGCGGAGTTGGGGTTTGTCTTCGCCCAGCGCAATAACGGTGTGCAGCGCTATCTGGGCCATCTGCATAAGCGTATCTGACTGCTCTTGCACGCGCTCCAAAGTGTCGTACGGGGCGTGGATGACTCCGGCATTGTGGATGCCTCCTGCCCCAGCCTCTTCGATAACCCAGTGGCCGACATTGGCGTTTGGGACATCAAAGCCTGAGAAGACCCCGTTGTCCGATACTGGGCCTAATGCATCGCGCGCTTGGGATGTGATGCCGAGTTGTCGCGTTTGGCCCTGAAGGAAGTCGCCGAAGGGGTAGGAGGCGTCTCCGTAGTGGGCGTAGGACCAGTAGTCGAAGGTGGTGATACCTGTGAGTCCATCCAAGGGACGGGTCAGGCAGTCGATTTGCAGCATGGCAACGGTTCGGTCCAGCAAATCCTGGTGACGATTGGCGAAGGTGTTTGATCCGTAAAGGAATAGCTCCTCGCTCCCGAACCAGACCAAATACGTGGTGATCCCAGGCTGGAAGCCAGTCTGGTCTAGCACTCGGGCCAACTCCAAGAGAATGGCAGAACCGCTGCCATCGTCCATCGCCCCTGGGTCGTTGGGAGAGTCTAGATGAGCACCCAGAATCACTGCCCTGGAGTCGTCTCGCCCTGGGATCCTCGCTATCAGATTGCGGGATTGGGCTGGTGAAATGACATCCGTATCCACTACCACTCTGGCCTGGTCAACGCGTCCCAGGTCAGATAGGCTGTCTATCCCTGCCTGAACCATGTCTTCCAGTCGAGCGACAACGATGGGCGCGCCGCTATCCCTCACCCAGTGGAAGGGGCTCCCCTCATAGGCGAAGGAACCGTGGCTCTCTCCAGGCCTAGGCGACCAGCTTGTCACCGGCACCAGCGCGAGAGGTTGGGCCCGCAGCAGTTGGGCTGCCCTGGTCTCGAGCTCGCGTCTGGGCCACAGCGTGCGGTCCACTAGGGCGTAGTCCAAGAAGAGTATCCTGTCCCTGGCCTGCTCCGCAGACAAGGATGCCAGTTCGCTCTCACTGTCCACCAGCAGAGCAGGGCCGTCCACGACAAGAGGGTTGGGCTCTTCATCTCCCAGTTGGCCATCTGAGTCGAAGTGGGCTGCGATCTCCAGGTCGTCGCGGGGACCACGAGGCGCGTTCACTGGAATCTGATACTCCTGCCCCTCTATGCTGATGTGTAGCTCGGCTTGCCAGATTTCCGTAGCCATGAAAACGCGGAACTCTTCGTGCTCCACGGTCATGCCCATCTCCTTCAGTGTGGTGAAGGAGTCCAGTACTCCGGCCACGTACCTCACCGCCTCCTGTTCGCCCGTAGTAGCGGAGCTGCGCCATCCCGAGTAGGGCTGTATCTGAGTGAGCTGCTCTATATAACCCAGCAAGGCATCGAGGGACAGGGCACCCATGAGGGCTTCTTGCGCTGCCGTTTGGGACGGCGTGGGTCGTGTGGCCAGCGTCGGAGTCGCAGTAGGTGTACTTTGCTGCGTAGGCGTCTCGGTGGGTGAGGGGTTTGCGATGCAGGAGGTCGCAATCAAGGTCACGGTCAGCATCAGCCAGAGCAGGGCCTTCCCCTTCATTTCCCCATCCCTATCCTGTGCCATTCCCACAGTATGAGTAAGCCTATCACCAATGCGAAGGTGCCTATCACGCCCGCCTCCGGCCCGAAGGGGCCGCCGGTGATCAAAGAGTTTCCTGTGATCTGGGTCAGCAGCAAGCCACTGGTGGAAATGCCACTGACGGGGAAGGAGAAAATGGGGCCTTGAAAGAAGTTCCAGGAGAAGTGGAAGGCTATCGGTAACCAAAGTTGTCTTGTGGTTAGGTAGCAGATCGCCAGGACTACGCCCGCCAGGAAGATGTTGAACAGGCTCAACCAGGTGACGTTCGGGTTGAGGACATGAGAGAGACCGAAGAGGATGGACGAAGCCACCAAGGCGACGATAGCGGCCCAGTCAACGTTTAGATTCTGAAGGATGTAGCCTCGAAATGAGAGTTCCTCCCAGAAAGCGCCCAGGCCAAGGATGATCACGTAGCCAAGCAGAGTGAGAATTGTCGTGGAAGATGACTGAGCCTGCCAGGCGAACCCATAGACTTGCAGCCAACCGGCGGCCCATTCCAGCAAGAAGACCAGGCCCATCAGCAGGGCTCCCAGGGCGAGTCCACCTAGGATCTCTTTCCACCAGCCAGGCTTCCTGTCAAACCCCAGGTTGACCATGGTGTCTTTGTCCAGGAAACGCCGGAAGAAATAGGTCAGGGGCAAGGCCAGAATCATACTTACCAGCACGCTAAGGGCCAGCCCAGCAAAAGTCGATTCCATCTCCATGACCGCAGTCTGGTCAAGAACGCCCATGGCAGTCATGACCACCAGGAGCACGCCGATGGGCAGTCCTATGGCTATGGTACCCGCCATAAGTGCAAAGACATAGCAGACGACTCGCCACGTGGGGCGCAGCCGACCTCCCTTGATGAAGAACTCCCTGGTTGTCACTGTTACTCTCACTCCCTCAGACTGGGCGCAACGGACGCTGCGCCAGATACCACCACAGCGCGAATACCTCCCGTGAGGTGTAAAAGAGGCGCCGAGTGGAGATACGGTGGTTGGCGCTATTGTAGGCCGGTGAGCCATGGGCCGTCAAACCGAGATCTTCCGCCATCAGGAGGGCACGCTCCATGTGGTAAGGGTCGCTAACGATGATCGCCGTACTCCATCCCCTTTCTTGCATGATCGCGCTGGCACCGAGGAGGTTCTCCCATGTGGAGTGCGATTCCTTCTCCAGAAAGAGGACTCCGGATGGTATCCCAGCCTCCGCCGCCAGACGGCGCATCATCTCTGCCTCCTCAGGCGGGTTGCGCCCCAGGCCGCCCGACAGGATTAGATGAGGCGCATGCCCGTCCCGATACACTTCGATGGCCCGCTCGGTGCGCGCCTTCAACGAAGGCCCCGGCTGCTCGTTGGGCCAGACCGCCGCTCCCAGGACGATGATCACATCTGCTGGATGGGTCTCGTCTTTGTTGCCTCGTGCGTCCACGGAGCAGTACGTTACCGCGAAGCATGTGCCGAAGATCAGGACCAAGCTGAGTAGAAGCCCGGCGAACCGGTGTCGCAGCTTGGTCCTTGATTTCCGTCCTCTGGTCGTATCAGATCCTCTGGGCAAGATCCTTCTCCACGATGTTCATCAACTCCTCAGCGCGACCCTCTAGGGAAGATAGCTGCCCCTGATGTCTCTTTGTCAGCGCCGGATCCCGGATGGAAGTCAGATTGGTGCGTACATTCAGGGCTGCTCCCTTGAGGGCCCCTTGAGCCATGTAGGCCGCCACGCCGACATCGCTGGCGGCGCTGGGGATCCCGATATCCAGAACAATCGGCACCAACTCCAGCACCTCCATAGCTCGCTCGGCCACCCTCAGGGGCACCTTGGCAGCCTGTTCCAGTGCTTCTTGTACGGCCTTGGATCGTGTCTTCTTCTCTTTCGCCGAGGCCTTGGGCAACCGGTAGGCGTCCAACACCTGCTGGTAGGCCCTGGCGTCCTCCTGCACCAAAGCAGCCAGTTCGTGTCTCAGCGTCTCCGTCTTGTGCAGCAAGGATTTCAACTCCTCGGTCGGCACGTCTTCGCGCTCACGACTCAATGTCAGATTGCAGACCATACTCGTCAGGGCGGCTGCCAGGGCACCTGCCAAGGCGGCACCGCTGCCCCCTCCAGGGGTCGGTGTGGGAGCTGCCACGTCGTCGAGAAAGGCCTCAGGAGTGGCGCCCGGCTCCTCGAGATGCGTCTCCAGCACCATCTGCGGAGCGAAGTTCTCTATCTGAAGATGGAACTCAGCGGCATCCAGTAGGGCCTGCCTGGGAATGAGTCCAACAACCTCGCTGCTCACCACATCGACGCCGTATCGGGCTGCCTCTCTCTTGATTAGCTCGAAGACCCGATGAACTGGCGTACGCGCATAGTTGGTCAGGTTCATCGATACCTGCACCTGACCTCTCTGCTCGATCTCCAAGCCTAGCGCCTTAACGTAACGCAGTCCACCACTGGAATGGCGGACGGCCCGGGCGATGGCCTGCGCTATCTCCAGGTCATCGGTGCTCAAGTACACGTTGTAGGCGATGAGGGGTTCCCTGGCCCCGATTACCGAGGCTCCAGCTTTGCCCAATCGCTTGGGCCCAAAGTCCGGCTCTTTTTCTGGGTCGGTCGCTATCTCCTGCTTTAGACCCTCATATTCACCTCGTCGGATGTTGGCCAGGTTGACCCTCTCCTGTCTTGTGGCCGCCTTCTCATACAGATACACCGGGATGTCCAGTTCGGCTGCTACCTTGGCCCCTAGCCTCTGGGCCATTTCCACGCATTCTTCCATCGTGACGCCAGATATGGGGACGAAAGGGACCACATCGGCGGCGCCGATGCGAGGATGCGCACCCTCGTGTTCTTCCATGTCGATCAACGCTGCCGCCCGCTGGATGCCCCGAAAAGCGGCTTCCTCTACAGCCTCGGGTCGCCCGGCGAAGGTCACCACCGAGCGATTGTGATCGGCATCCATTTCCACATCTAGGAGCTTGACCCCGCCTGCGGCGGTGATAGCGGCCACAATCTCGTCGACCACATCCTTGCGTCTTCCCTCGCTGAAGTTGGGCACGCATTCTACTATCTTGCTCATCTCTCGAACTCCTTACACTAGTGAGACGATGTTGCGCTTGCTGTGGACACCGTACGCACTCTGGGAGGCAGCAGGTCGAGGACGGACACGCGACGAGGAGCTTGGTGAGCCGCAGAAAGGTGCGGGTGACCGGCGTTACCCCGCGGCCGACATCCCCTCCGGCATTCTCATGACCACGGAGTAGATGTTGGGCACCATCGTGATCGCCGTCTCGCCGTTCTCGGTCAGCCACTTCACATTGCTGTACTGAGGCTTGCGATAATTGACAATTCGACCCGCGCGGACCGCCTCTACGATGTCGAGGATGCCATCCTCGACAGTGCTCGCGGCTTCGAAGCCAACCATCCGCCGGATCTTGTCGCAGGAGACGCGGTAGTTGCGCTGGTCTTCTGCGCTTTCCTGTACCGACACCTGCACGTCGGGCACCACCCTCTTGACGATGTCGCCGATCTCGCTGAGTCGGTAGTTGCCGAGGTCTGATCCGACGTTGAAAACCTGCCCACTTACTGCTGGAAGAGGCGCTTCGAGACAACGAATGATGGCCTCCGAGACATCGTTCACGTGGACGAAGGGTCGCCACTGATCGCCACCGAAGATAGTGATCTGCTTTTCGAAGATCGCTTGCGCTGCTAAGAGATTGACAGCGAGATCAAACCGCGGGCGGTGTGACATGCCGCACGCGGTGGCGAAGCGCAGCAATAGGGGAGAGAATTCATCCGACATGATGGAGAGTAACAGTCTTTCCGACTCGAGCTTTGTCCTGGAATACAGGGATAGCGGAGCTACCTGCGAGCGCTCATCCATGATGTCATCGCTCGCACCGTAGACGCTGCAACTGGAGGCGAAGAGGAACCGGCGAATGCCGTATCCCTTGCCTACCTCGGCGATCATTCGCGTTGCAGCCAGATTGACCTCAAACGTGAAGTCTACATCCAGAGCGCAGGCTGGGTCGCCGACGACGGCTCCCAGGTGCACGATGGAACTCATGTGCTGCACAGCTCTGACGACCGCTTCTACGTTTCGGAAGTCGCCCTGGACAAGTTGGAAGTCCTGTCTGTGATATAACTGTGCCAACGACTCTTCGCCGTAGAGGAGTCGATCCAAGACCCGCACCCTCCAACCGCGCTCCAGGAGGTTGCGAACGAGTACGGAGCCGATATATCCTGCGCCCCCGATGACGAGGACACTTCGCGGATCGCGGACCTGAACGCCGGCCACAGCGCCCAGACTCTGCAAGATCTCTCTCTCGACTAGCGTGAAGGCCAATCGTACTCCAGCGATGCTCATCAGAGTCAGCAGCCAGCCCAAGGGCAGGACGCTGCGCGGCAACCCTATTCTGGCACCCGTCAAGAACACCAAGGAGCCAAATGCCAGATAGGTTAGAGTCACGGCCTGGAAGATGACGAGGGGTTTGTAGCGACTGAAGTATATGGCGCCAAGAGTATAGAATCCGCTGACGTAGAAGATGATCAACGCCAGTGTGGTGAGGAGCCAGGCCGAACTCAAGTAGATGCTGAGGAAACTCCGCATCAGATGCTGATCAACAAAAAGCGCACCATGCTGGATCCAAGAGGCCACCAGGTATCTCAGGAACAGGGCCAGTGCTAGGGACAGGTTCATCAGCACAGCGTCGACGAGCATACGTTTGCTCATCTGGCCGTTGATGCGCCGGTGCTCTCGCCTAGCCCAGTAGGCTCTCAAGGTTGATATCAGGTTTCCAGTGTTCGTATGTCTTCCCATTAGCACGGGCTATTATATACGACAACCGGGGGCGAAGCTACCGGGGGTTGTCATTCAGGCGGGGCGATGGTCTCTGAAGAGAAGCGTTGTGGCTGTTCGCCAGAGGATCTCAAGATCCAAAGCGAGGGAACGGTTGCGGACATACTGCAAGTCGAGTTCCAGTTTGGCTGGCATTATCTTGGCTAGATACTCTTCGTCCGCCGTGGGGCCATCGATCATGGAGGACTCGTCACGATATTCCAGCTGCGTGGGGCCTGTCACTCCTGGCTTGACTCGCAGGACTTGCCGCTGCTGCTCAGTGTAATGGGCAACATATGATGGATCTTCCGGTCGGGGCCCCACCAGGCTCATTTCCCCTTTGAGAACGTTAATCAACTGGGGAAGTTCATCCAGCTTCGTGCGGCGGAGGAACTTGCCTGCCTTGGTCACACGGGGATCCTCTTTGTAGGTAACAGCGGGCCCCACTCGATCCGCCTCCATGACCATGGTACGGAACTTGTACATGCTGAATAGTTTGCCATCTTTCCCCACCCTCTCACCACGGTAGAGGACAGGGCCTTTCGAGTCCAGCCTGATCCAGATGGCCAGGATGAGCAGCAACGGACTGAGGAATATGAGTCCTACCCCAGAGACGACCAGATCCAATGCTCTTTTAGCCACGTGCTCACCTGCGGCTCTCCGTGACCACCTTCTCGACAGCCCTAATCACATCTTTGACATCCTGCATCGACATCTTAGGGTAGCAGGGCAGAGTGACGATGCTGTGATATGCGGCCTCGGCTACAGGGAAATCGCCCTCTGTGAAGTCGTACCTCTCCTGGTAGTAGGGGTGCAGATGCAGGGGAATGAAGTGTACAGAGGTGCCGATGTTCTCTCTCCTCAAAGCCTCGATGAACTGGCCGCGGTCGATGGTCAGCCGGTTCAGATCAAGACGGACGGTGTAGAGATGCCAGGCGTGCCGGACGTGGTCCTTCACCACGGGGGCGACTATCTCCGGCAAGTCCTCGAAGGCATCCGTGTACATCTGTGCGTACTGTTGCCTAGTCTGAATGAACTTCTCCTGCTTTGCGAGCTGATGGATACCCAGTGACGCCTGTATGTCGGTCATGTTGTACTTGTAGCCGGGAAGCAAGACCTCGTAGTACCATGAGCCCCGATCAGAGTACCGCTTCCAGGCGTCGCTGCTGATGCCGTGCAACCTGAGGATCCTCAGTTGCTGGGCCGCTTCCCCGTCCGTGGTGGTGATCATCCCCCCCTCACCTGTGGTGAGGTTCTTGGTGGCATAGAAACTGAAGACCGTTGCATCGCCTATGGTCCCTATCATCCTATCCTTGTACCTGGCACCCGTGGCGTGAGCTGCGTCCTCGATGACCAGAAGTCCGTGCTCCTCAGCGATGGCCATGATCACATCCATCTCGCACGGATGACCACCCAAGTGCACTGGCATGATCGCTCTGGTGCGTCGGGTGATCTTCTTCCTTATCTGCTGAGGATCTATGTTCAGGGTGTCGGGTCGAACGTCGGCCAGAACGGGTGTTGCTCCTTGATGGACGACCACGTTGGCTGTGGAACAGAAAGTAAGAGGCGTGGTGATGACTTCATCCCCCGGCCCAATCTCGGCGGCGACCAAGGCCAGATGCAAGCCCGCCGTGCAGGAACTCACAGCGATGGCATGGCGGCTGCCTACGTACTCAGCGAACAACTCCTCGAACTCCGTTGTCTTGGGCCCCATCGTGATCCAGCCAGACTTGAGAGTATCCAGAACTTCGTTGTACTCTTCGTCGCCCAGACATGGTGCAAGAGGAGGCAAGAACTCTGTCCTCGTCCCTCCCGGTTTTGCCTTTCTACTCATTGGTGAGGTCCTTCTCGTAGGTGATGGAGACGTGCCCATGGTAGGTCTCAGAAGACCTGGCTGTCTCCTTCCAGTTCATGCTTTCGTAGAATCGCCTGGCTTCGAGATTGTCGTCTCTCACAGATAGGGTAACCTGCTCACATCCTCGTTCTCGCGCTTCCGTGAGGAAGAGTTCGCTCAGCTCGGTTCCCACCCCTGATCGCCTGGCGGAGGGCTTGACCCCTATGGAGACCAGGCTGGCAGAGGGCGGTCCTTGGTGCAACCCTGCTTTGGCGTCTGATTTCTCACCGAAGCCCAGGCCGAAGATGCTGCTGAGGCCCTGCCAGGCAAGGTCCTTTCGCTCCGCCACAAGGCGAAGTGTCAGTGCTGGCTTCGACACGAGGCTCCTGAACAAGGCGAGCAGCATAGGGCGCCACGTCTTTCGGAACAGGGATACCTGATAGTTGGAACCGTCCATTGTGCCGGCCACGAACCCCAGCAGACGCCTATCATCGCCCACTGCCACGTGTGCGATGGCTTCCGGGCTCTCCAGGTACCAGGCATACATGGCTTCAAGGAACGACGGGCCTAGCTGGGTCAAGTAGTAGCCTGGAAAACACTCCTCGTGGAGGGCCACCACCTGCTGCAGGTGGTCCCGGACCATCTTCTGATACTGATATTCATCTCCATTGGCCATTCTTCTGTCCAGTTCTCCTCTTTGCCACGAGGAGGAAGTGCGCCACCCCCAGAAGGAGCCCTGTACCGTACGCAACGTGGAGGCAGGCGAAAGCCAGGGGCAAGAGAGGGAGATACTTCCACCCCTCCTTGGCGGCTATCCGGACGGAGAGAACGAGCGAGACCAGCACGTAGCTACTCAGAATCAAGGCAAGGAGCAGGGCGAAGAGCGGGTTGAATAGGCTCAGAAGGGCGGTGGTTGCCAGGCTAGCCACGAAGACGGCAGGGATCAGATGGCGAACCCTGACCAGCGTAGGATGCCTCCGGATTACCCTCACCTTGCCAAACCCGTAGCGGAAGTACTGGCTCCAAAGATCGCGAAGGGAGGCCCTGCCATAGTAGAAGGATCTTATGGCTGGCGTGAGAAAGAGCTTCCCCCCATGCCGTCGCAGGCGGTAGTTGAATTCGTCGTCTTCGCTCCCCGCCAACCTCTCGTCGAAGAGGCCGACGCGGTCGAACACGTCGCGGCGATAAGCGCCGAAGGCCAGCGTATCCACGTACTGCTCCTTCCGGGAGTAACGGAAGAGCGCATCACCCACGCCGAACGGCGAACTCATGGCCAGGGCTATGGCCTTCGCCGTCGGATTCTCGCCGATGGTCTTTATGGGGCCGCCGACACAGTCGGCGCCTGTACTGGTCAGGTACTCCACGCAACGAGAAACATAGTCCGCTGCCAGGTAAGAGTGGGCGCTGATGATAGTCACTATCTGTCCGTGGGCGCTGTTGATGCCTATGTTGAAAGCCGCCGGGCTGATCTTCTTCTCGTTGTCGAGGAGACGAAGATTGAGTAGCTTGTCCTCCATCTCTGACACAATCTGCCTTGAGCGGTCGGTGGATCTACCATCTATCACCAACACCTCGATCCGCTCGGCGGGATAATCCTGTTGCACCAACGAGTCCAGGCACTTTCCGATGTAGGCTTCTTCGTTGCGCATCGCAACTATCACCGACACGAGAGGAACATTGGCCTGCTCGCCCATGCTGATGTCCCTACCTGATCACTTGGTCGCTCTCTAGCAAGCTGCCGTAGAGCGAAAGGAGCTTCTTCTCCTCCATCTGCCAGTTGTATCGTTCGCTTGCTGCACGAAAACCGTTCCTTCCCATCCGCGCTGCATCTTGCTGGTTGCGGAGGAGATGAGACATTGCCAGAGCAATCTGCTCGACATCATCGGGCTGCACCAGGAGCCCGCAGTCTGCTTCGGAAACAACTTGGCGGACGAACGGAAAGTCGCTGGCGATGACAGGAATCCCCGCGCTCATGTACTCGAATAGCTTGTTGGGGGTCCCCAGAACGTTGTTAGGCGTGGCTTGAAAGCAAAGTAGTCCAGCCTGAGCTCCACTCAGCAGTGGCGGCATGTCCTCGTAGGGCAGAAGCCCGAGATACTGAAAGCGCGTGCCGGACTGGGCGCCATCGAGCAGCGATCTGAATTCGTCATTGCTAACATGGCCGATGCGTCCAGCGCAGACCAGGTCAGCATCGTCCTCCAGAGTTCTTAGCGCCTCGAGACACTCGTAGATGCCGCGGTCGTCCGAGATGCGCCCTGCATAGACGAAGTATGGTCTCAAACGCCTGCTCTTCTCCTCCGTGTGCGGCTGCCCCCGAGCGAACCGGTCAATCCTCGAGTAGTTCGAGACGGTGACGACGCGGCTCTTCCCTCTGAATCGTCCCGCCAGGTGCTCATTGACCACTACGACCGCATCCATGCGCTTTGCCATGTTGTCCTCAAAGACCCTGAAGATCTGCGACATTGCTTTGCGGAGGCCGTGTGGTATCCATTCTTTGGTGAGGATATCTTGGGGGTAGTTCTCGTGTACGTCGTAGATGACCGGGCGCTTGGTGAGAGCTCGTATCATGCTCCCCACGAACAGTAACTCGGGATCGTGAAAGTGGTATACGTCTGCTTGCTCTCGCACAGCGATTCTGAGGACGCGGTACCAGTTGAGGGGCCTCAGGCCCCTACTTCTGGACTGGCGTAGCCCCAAGATGCGCACTTGGTCGACGACCTTCTCCTCGAAATCGGCGACGGCCACAAGCGTGACCTGATAACCCGCTCCGGCCAGGCTGATTGCCTGCTTCTGGAAGATGCGAACATCGAAGCACGGATGGACGGAAGTGAGGATACAAGCTTTCATAGTTGCTGCATTGATCCGAGGTGGTGTGCTATCTTCTCGCTCGCCATTCCATCACCGAAGATCTCCGGCCGCTTGCCCTCAGGACGGAACTCCTTGATCGCTCGGATGATCTTCTCCCTGTTCGCCCCTAC
>CAYGAW010000126.1:0-4024 GCA_964347945.1 uncultured Anaerolineales bacterium | reverse complement strand
AAGAAGGTGACCAACCCCCCAATGAGCCAGTTACGGTTGGTCAGCTCCAGCAGTAGCACATAGAGGACGACAAGAGTGCTCAGGCCCCAGATGGTCGAGAAGAGGGAGAGGACTTCGGTGGGATTGAAAAGCGGTGAGAGAATAACCCTGCCAAGTTGGAACCACATCCAGCCGAAGACGGTGTAAAGGGGATATCCAGGCGCGTTGGCGAAGCGCAGCTGCGCCTGGGCATACTGGTGGGTGATCAAGTCCCCGCCGCCCAGTTGCCAGGGCTCTAGGCCGTTATCAAGGGTGATGAGATAGAGGGCTAGCGAGATGAGGATCACGGCCAGCCCGGCCCACAGGGCTGGCCGTGCCTTGGCGAGAGCTGAGATGCGGCGTGAGATAGCTAACCTCCATCCCGCCTCATCATGTCCGATAGAACTCCACCACCGCGAATCCCCCCTCGTCAACGGTGACGGTGACGCTCACTCCCAGACCTTGAGGGATAATGACGTAAGTGCCGGGCGCCAGGCCTCCAAACTCGAGGCAGTAGCCACCGCACGCTGGTTTCGTGCCCGTGAGCTCCGTCGCGCTCCAGCCACCGGACCTGATCTCCACCGGCAGCCACTTGGTGCCCTCCACTGTGACTTGGATAGCACCGAAATAGCCTCTAGTCCCACCGCCGCTGGTGTTCTCGGCGACTCTGCCTGCCCAGACCTCAGGTCTGGGTTGTGCCGGAGCCTGGTAGAACTCAACGACGGCGAAGCCCTCTCCGTCCACGGTGACCGCATGGTTGACGCCAAGCCCTTGGGGAGTGATGACGTACGTACCGCCGGAGAGGCCGCCGAACTCCAGACAGAACTCCCCGCATTCGGGCTTGCTGCCCGTCAAGGCAGTAGCGCTCCAGCCGTCGGACCGGATCTCAACCGGCAGACCTTTCAGTCCCTGCACAGAGACCTGAACGGTCGAAAAGGACCCGCCGGTGGTCGTCCCACCGCTGGTGTTCCACAAGGTTCGCCCTGCCCAAACCATCTGAGGGGCAGGCGTGGTCGCGGGTGCCGGAAGCGGCGTCGGGGAAATCGTTGGCTGAGTCGGCGATGCAGTGATGGTGGCCCGGCCAACTGTCGGGCTCGGAGCGGGTGCGGGAAGTATGATCACCTTAGGGGCAAATCTGACGAGGGCCAGACCTCCCCCCTCCATAACGACATCTACACTGGCCCCCAGACCCCTGGGCACGATGGTGTAGAGGCTAGGTGAGAGTCCACCGAACTCGAGACAGAAATCCCCACATTCAGGCTTGGTACCTGTCAGGGCCGTAGCCGTCCAGCCGCCGGACCTGATATCCACCGGCAGCCCCTTCATGCCTTCCACCACGACCTGAATGCTAGACAGGTAGCCTCCGGGCTCTTGAGAGCTGGTATTGCTGACGACCTCGCCCAGCCAGATAGTCACCGGCGTCCCCACCGGCGGAGGAGCAGTCGGCGGCGTACCTGTGGCAGCGGGCGGTGTTGCAGTGACAGTGGTGGCCGCGGGTGGAGGCGGTGCCGCTGGAGCCCTGGTGGGTGTAGGGGTAGCCGCAGGCGCCACGTAGCCCTCGCGGCGACGGAACTCGACGAAGACGTAGCTCTTGCCGTCCACGGACAGCCTCATTTCCGTGTTCAGCCCTTGCGGTCTGATGGTGTAGTCAGACTTCTGCAGGGCGGCAAACTCCGCCACGTAGTCCCCATACTCGGGCTTGGTGCCCGTCAATTGAGTGGCGCTAAACCCGCCATGGGCCGACGCCACCTCAACCGGTAGCCCCACCTTCCCTACCACCGATACCCGCAGCACGGTGCCTGGCAGGTCCCGGTTCGGTGTCACGGCAAGCACCTTGGCCTCCCACGGCGGCTGGGGAGCGCCGGGTGGAGGTGCAGGAGCCACCTGCACGAACTCGACGACGATGATATCAGTGCCGTCCGCCTGCACGGTGACGCTCACACCCAGGCCCTGGGGAGTGATAACATACTGACCCGCTGTCAATCCCGCGAATTCCGCCGCGTAGGGGCCCAACTCTGGCTTCGAGCCACTCAGCTGGCTGGTACTCCACTCGCCACGAACCGAATAGATCTCGATGGGCAGGCCAACCTTGCCGATCACCGATACCCGAATGATGGTCCCCCTGCTGCTCAATTCGCTGATATCGCTGATCAGCCTCCCCTCCCAAACTGCGGCTGTACCTTGGGCTTCCGCAAGGCTGGTCGGCGGACCGAGGGTGGTCACCACAGCCACTGCGATAAGCACGAAGGTCAAAACATACTTTGCTTCCCTGCAACCCACCAGTCGCATAGCAGTCTTCCTCCTATTGCGTCTTGATCTGCATGAACTGCAGCAGAGCGCTGAACCATTCACCCATGGTCATCTTGACGGGGTAGATACGTCTACTGATGGCATATCCCTTCCAGCCCTTATAGATCAGCCAGAAGAGTCTGTTGGGACGCACCTTGACGAGCCGCAGGACCAGAGGCTTGAGAAACGGGAACTCTGCGGTCACGCTCAGTAGCTTCTGGAGATTCTCTATCTGCCGTTTCTCCATCTCGCTGCTGAACTTGATGACAGTATCGTCCGTGACGGAGCCACTCAGGTCATCGAAGGTGCCCTCCATCAGCCCCTGGCGCAAGGCCATCTCCCCAAGCTTCGTCTTGGGATACGGCTGATATAAGAAAACGTTGACGTAATCGGCGCGGCAGTCGATATTCAGATCCAGAGTCTCAAGATCTGTCTCCAGACCACCGGTGGGCAGGCCCAGCATGTTGTTCGTCGAGTACTTGATGCCATACTGTCGCAGCAAGCGGCTCGCCTTGAGAATCTGCTCCTTGGTGATGCGGCGATTGAGGATCTCATACCGCAGGCGGTCGTTGGCGGTCTCCAACCCGAAGCTGACGCTGACACAGCCCATGTCCTTGAACAGGGCCACCTTCTCTTCGGTGACCAAGTTGGGCCGCACCTGACACCAGAACGGCAGGCCGATCTCCTCCTTGTACCGTACGGCCAGCTCCTGCAGCCACTTCTTGTTGATGATGAAGGTGTCATCCAGGAACAATACGAAGTCCAGCGGATACTTCTCTGCGACTTCTTTCAACTCTTGAATCACGTTGTCCACGCTGCGCCTTCTTGTCCTTCGTCCCTTTCCCTTGTAAAGATCGGAGTAGGCTTCGTTGAAGCAGAAGGAGCAGTTGTAGGGACATCCTCGGCCGGTGATGAAAGGCTTCAGTTTCCTGGTGCCGCTCAGGGGATGAGCCCGATACAGAAGTTCACGGTCGGGGAATGGCAGCACGTCGAGGTCTGTCACCAGCGGTCTCAACCCGTTGCGATGGATGCGGCCGTTGGACTTGATCCACCAGTTGGGGATATTCTCGACAGGCTCGCCGTTCTCCAGGGCGTTCAGCAGGTCGACGCTGGCGTATTCGCCCTCGCCGATGCAGATCCCGTCCACGCCCTCTTCCTCGATGATCTCCGGGAAGAACGTGGGGTGCGGTCCGCCCATGATCGAAAGAACGTCAAATTCCTCTCTGATCCGCCGGTTGACGTTCAGATAGTGCCGCTGTGTGCCTGTATAGACGCTGAAAGCCACCACGTCCGGGTTCAAGCGGCGAGCCACGTCGACCGGGTCCTGCTCCGTCTCCACCACCATATCGGTCTTGTGCCCCGCCTGCTTCAGTGCAGCGGAGACGCGCAGAATGCCGTGGGGCTCGTTGTCGATCTCTTTGATGACGAAAAGTACGTGCACCGCGCTTCTCCCATAGCCAGTCAGAGTCTATCACAGCTAATCCCCTGAGGCAAGCACTGGCGTGCCGCCAGAGCCCTGCTCAGCTATGCGTACTTCCAAACCTTAAATCTCCGCGACTGGTGTAGATTGGGTCTTGACTCTCCAGCGACTGGAGGGTGTATAATGGCGGGTGAAGGCCTTCAATCGACGCGACGTGTACGGAGAGTGACCGATGTTCAAGATCGGCGAGTTCTCCAAGCTCAGCCAGGTGCCGGTGAAGACCTTGCGCTACTACGA
>CAYGAW010000125.1:0-14993 GCA_964347945.1 uncultured Anaerolineales bacterium | reverse complement strand
ATTTCGATGGCACGACCACTGGTTTGGGAGCCGGACTTGCCCAACAGGTGGATGGCCGGCAATCTAGCTGCTGCCCTGTGCACCTCCTGTAACCGTTGCTTGGCCGAGATCGAGCAGGGGAACAGGCTGCGCTGCTACCTCGATCGCCTGCAAGAATAGGTGCAAGAGAAGACGAAGACAGACCCCATCCGAGGCCTCACACGCGCCTTGCAGGCGCAGAGTCACGGGTGCCGCGTCCGGTGCATTCCTAAGACTCCCACATTCCACTTTGCATTCCGTATCTTGACGGGCTATGATCTATGGGCACAGGTATGGCCAGACAATCTCACAGTCTGTGCCGAGCGGGGATCGTGATTCTGGTAGGAGAGATGGGAAGGAGGTTCATCGTGCCGAGAGTAGTTCACTTCGAGATCAGTGCCGATGACCCAGCGCGCGCTGTGAAGTTCTACGAGAAGGCCTTCGGCTGGAAGATCAACAAGTGGGATGGCCCGATGGAATACTGGCTGATCGAGACGGGTGAGGAAGGCGAGCCTGGGATCGATGGGGCCATCATGAAGCGCGAACAGCAATGGTCCACAGTCAACACCATCGAAGTTCCCTCCTACGAGGAATTCGCCAGCAAGGTGGAGGAAGCAGGCGGCCAGATTGTCACACCAAAGCAGGCCATTCCTGGCGTAGGTCACCATTCGTACTGCCTGGATACCGAGGGCAACGTCTTCGGAATCCTCGAGCCTGATCAGTCAATTCAGTAGCTCCAGCAAAGCGGCACCGCCAAGACTGTGTCAGCAGTCGGACTGTGGGCATTCCATAGAACTGGCACCCCACCTACCACGCCGGAGATCAGTGTAGTCGAGCACTCACGAAGGGGCCCGGGTAATGAAGCGAGAGCAATTCTTGAAGAGAGTAGCCGAGATGTGTGGGCCCGTGGAGAGTGAGGCGATTCATCGCTTGGCGGCGACGCCCCACAATAGACGCCACGCCGCTGCTCGCGATATAGCGCTAGAAGCCAACGATCAAGGGTTGGCCGACTTCCTCATATCGCTCATCGACGACGATTTCATCGACGACCTAGCGGCTGTCTTGCCCAGACCCGAGAGTTTCGATGAGGCACAGAAGCTGCTGAGCCGACTGTGGACCCGCCTCTTGACCATGATCAGCCCAGAGGCCAGAGACGTTCTGTACGCCCACAACCAGTTGCGTCTCATGATGGATGTTAAGGCTCGGCGTACTTCCACCGAGGAAGTTCCCGACCCACAAAGCGCCTACCAGAGCGCCCTGCAGAACGCTCGCGTCGTCTTGGCGGCCGCCGATGGTGGTGAGGACGAGTAGGTCCCCCTGGAAACCTTCGAGCTTCCCCTTTCGCGGTTCGAGGGTCCCAGGGGCCAGGACCCATGGCCGGCTCACGAGAATGGGTTCACCCCTCGTAACTACCTGCACGAGTGTCCCAGCGCTATCGACACGCCGTTGGTAGCGTCGGGACCGTGTGCTGCATCAGTCGTATGGTGCCCACACGAGGCTGGCAACGGACCTGATCGCGCCACCCCGTTCGCCCTCTATTCCCCTGCGTGACGCACTGCTCGACGCGACTCATGGATTGGATACCTCGGGCACATCCAGCCTTGCCGTCGCGGTGCCGTTGCTCCTATCCCCCTTGGAACAAACAACCTGGTTGGCGTCTACGATCACGTTAGCGGCCGCCATCCTCCTGGGTGACTCGGGGTTCGCCCCAATCGTGACAGGCTGCACTGGGGTGTCGCTACTCTTGCTTCCTGTCGCTGCCTGATACCCTGTAAACGGTTGACCGTGGGCATCCGCCGTGTTTCGTGAGGACTTGCAGCAATGCCAGCCTTGATTGGCACGTTGAGGTGCCGCTTGCTGAGGTTGTGCGGACCACCCGTAGAGTTCATTTCACCATCGTCCGATCGAATCTATCGTGGCAATGCCAAACGATGACAGGGGAAAGCGCAACGCTGGGCCTTTAATATGGTTTTAATACCGCCTTTATGAGCGTTTAATGCGGCCGCTGTACAATGCTCATACAGGCTTATAGCCGGACTCTATCGGTTTTTGGCACTTCAAGAGGGTTCTTCGGTACACCGTTGGGGGAGGGAGGTCTGTCAGTGCGCCACAATAGGACCACACGTCTTCTCACCGCCAGGGAGGCTGCCGCCTACCTGGGCGTCAGTCTATACACCTTGAAGAAGATCGAGAGACTGGGCTACTTCGCCCCGTACCGTACGCCAGGCGGGCATCGCAGGTACAGCCATGAGATGCTCGACGAGTACCTGCGCCAGAGCACGGAGTTCACCTACAACGCCGGCCCGCCGGACCCTGGTAGTCTTGATCCGTCTCTCGACAGAGAAAGGGAGAGGTAGGATGAGACTGCTCGCGGCGGCATACCTCATTGGCCTGGTCCTGGTGGGTGTGGCCGCTTGCGGACCTGCCACTCCAGCCGAGCCGCAGCTGGCCGAGGAACTGAACATATACAACTGGGAAGAATACTTCGGAGAAACAACGCTCGCCGACTTCGAGGAAGAGTACGGGGTCAAGGTGAACCTCCATACCTTCGAGGATGAGGAGGAGGGCGTGGCGGCCATTCAATCAGATCCGTCTGCTTACGACCTAGTCGTGGTCAGTGACTCCGAGATTCCCGCACTCGTCGAGATGAACGCTCTGGCCCCAGTAGAACACAGGAATATCCCCAACCTGGCGAACCTCTATCCGCGGTTCTCCAGTCCGCCCTGGGATCCCGACCTTCAGTACTCCGTGCCCTACCTCTGGGGCACCACAGGGCTGGCGGTCAACCGAGAGTTCTTGCCGGAAGAAGTCTCAAGCTGGGGGGTGCTGTTCGATCCCCGCTTCCGGGGGCACGTGGCCATGCTCAACAATGTATGGGAGGTGATGGGAGCGGCACTCAGATACCAAGGCCATTCAATGAACACCCACGATCGGGACGCCATCAACAGTGCTGCGGACCTGCTAAGCCAACAGGTGCCCCTGCTTGTGGGATACATGCAGCCCATCGACTTGCGAGACGCTCTGATCGCCGGCGATGTGTGGGTCGCTCAGGAGTACAGCGGAGAAGCGTTCCAGGCAGCGGACAGTAACGAGAACGTTGAGTACATCATCCCCGACGAGGGGGCTCCCGTCTGGCTTGACAGTTTCGTACTCCCCGTGGATTCCCCGAGCAAGTACACTGCTGAGGTTTTCCTCAACTATGTACTGCGCCCCGAAGTCAACGCTCAGATAGTCAACGACTTGTGGTATGCGACGGCTAACGAAGCCGCAGAGCCCTACATTGATGAGGAAATCCTGGCCGATCCGGCCATATACCCTAGCCCAGATGTCATGAGCAGGCTCGAGTTCTGGGAAGAGAATCTCCCCCTTATCTCCACGTACAACAGGATTTGGTCCGACCTACAGGCTGAACTGGAAGATGAATAGGCGCAAAGCCCCGGGACTCTCTAGCCTCTCTGCATCGGCCGCCGCGATGATGAATTGGGTTCAACGGGTTATCCCTCATCAACTGAAGCGAGCCACGCGGTCGCTACGGGGGCGGGTCGCAGCATACCTCCTGCTGGCCGCCCTTCTGCCGGTCGGTGTTCTTGTGGTATCAGGTGCACTGATACAGCCCGCTCTGATTCGGTCCGGCGTCGAGTCCAACCTAGTCGACTTGTCGGAAGCAGGGAGCCGGCTGATCCTTCAGCAACTGGAGGAAGCACAGGCTCAGATTCAAGTCATGGCGGTTGACCCCATCGTCGCGTCGACCGCGCGTTCGAGGGCAGAGAAGCAGGCCAGGTTGGACGCGCTAAAGGGTTTCTATCCTATCTTCGATGACATCACCTTGCTAGGAACCAGCGGCGGCGTCCTCGCATCTACCACATATCAGTACTACTGGACCGGTTGGCAAGGCAACCGGTGGTATCGGGAAGCGCTGCAGGGCCGCACAGTCATCTCAGACGCCTTTGTCATTCCGCAAATGGAGAGGGTGGTAGTTCTGGTGGCCACGCCAGTCACAACTCCTTCAGGATCTCTCGTGGGCGTGCTGTCCGGACAATTCAACATGGAGCACATCTGGTCGATCATTGATGAACTCCACCCTGGAGAGAGGGGCTTCGCCTTTCTGGTCAACGAAAGCGATACCATCATAGCGTACCCTGACAAGGAACTCCTGTTCCGCAAGCTCAGCGCCATCACCCCGGACGAGTTTATGCTGACTGACAGCTCGGGCTTCGTTCAGTATACCGAGCTGGGCGGCTCGTCAATTGCAGCAGGGCACTTGCTCATCGCGCCTGCGGACCTGGCACTTCAAGCGAAATGGAGGTTAGTGGTTGCGCAACCCACTGACGAAGCGTTCGCCATCCTCCAGTTCGCTGAAGCACAGTTCCGCGCTGCACTCGTTCTGGCAGCGCTCATCGTTCTGGTCGTCACTTTCGTCCTTTCTCAATACTTGACCCAGCCCCTGGCAAGACTGCTCGAGGCCACGACCGCAATTGCCAACTGGAGCTATCGAAACCAAGGAGATGTCCCTGCAACCGACGAAATGCGCTCGGATGCGACAAGCACTATCGAGATATCAGCATCCACAAGCGCTTCTATGCAACACTCGCAGCAGAAGCCCACTCAATCTCCACGATTGGACGAGATCCCACTCTCATACAACAGTGCCCCCCAGTTGCAGGAGACTTACAGGGAGTTGACCAGACGAATGGCCGAACTCATGGCCTGTAGGATATGCGTGATCGCCACTTATGATCGCGCAACCAGAACTATGCAGGCTCAACCGCCCGGTTACGGGGCTGCCGATGAACTAGTCCGGTCCTTCCAGGACGGTGGGGATCTCCGGGCCACCGAAGAATTCTGGGATTTTCGCCTTCGGGGTCCCTTCCTGACGAATGATGTCGATGACATAGCTGAGTTCTTCCCAGAGTGGGTTGAGCGCTTCCGCGTCTTCAACCTCCTCGTCGTCCCCATGACCCTCGAGGGCAGGATCACCGGCCTGGTCTACGCCGCCAACAAGCCCGGTGGTTTCACACAGGATGACTCCAAGTTGCTGACCATTTTCGCGGGCCAGGCGGCGGTCATCGTCGACAACGCTCGGCTCTTCGAGCAAACCAGGCATCTGGCGGTCACAGACTCTTTGACCGGCCTGTGGAACAGGCGCCACCTCGAAGACCGGCGCGCGACCGAGGCCGTTCGCGCGCGTCGTTACGGTCATCCTCTGTCTGTGCTTGTGATGGACATGGATGACCTCAAGTTACTCAACGATACCTACGGGCATCTGGTCGCAGACGAAGCATTAGTCATGGTGGCCCGAATCCTGCTGACCGTATGTCGAGAGGTAGACATCGTCGGCCGGTACGGGGGAGACGAATTCGCCGTCATCCTTCCGGCGACCGACGCCCAAGGCGCCACATTTCTTGCCGAGAGGATCCTGACTGCTCTGGACAACCAGCCGTTTCAGGCACCAGACGGAACCGAAGTACGGCTAAGCGTCAGCATAGGCGGAGCCTCCTATCCTTCACAGACTGATGATCCTGACCAGCTGTTCTCTCTCGCCGACGAAGCGATGTACAGAGCCAAGATGGCCGGAGGTGGCCAAGCGGCCGCGGCGACAGGTCGTCAAGAAGAGCTACCCCAGCAAGTGAATTCCGGCATCGTTACTCTGCACAACCTGCTGGTCACGATGGATGTCAAGGATCAACGCACCATTAAGCACTCTCGGGATGTGACCAAGCGCGCCCTGGCCCTGGGACGGGCAGTGGGCTTGTCCGAGGGCCAGTTAGGGGTGCTGGAAGTCGCGGCCGTGCTCCACGATGTGGGCAAGATAGGGATACCCACCGATGTTCTGACGAAACAGAGGCCGCTCACACGCGAGGAAAAGAAGATACTAGAAGATCACCCACGTGCTGGATACATTCTGGTCGAGCAGATTCCTCAGATGAAAGCGGTCTCTCACGCAGTGCTGTATCATCATGAGAGGTATGACGGGACAGGTTACCCCGTCGGCCTGAGTGGGGAGGACATCCCCCTTCTGGCACGTATCCTGAGGATTGCTGACTCGTTCTCGAACATGATCACAGAACGCCCTGACGAGATGTCCCCGCCATTCGCAGCGGTCCTTGATGAACTTACGGCCGAGGCCGGAACCCACTTCGACCCGGACTTGGCGCTGACGTTCATTGACCTGCTAAGAAACGGGGAAATCGAGTAGCCAGCGCGATCGACACTGTAGTCTCTCCAGCGATCGCCGGCTCACCCAGCCAGATCCAGAGGGTTGGTTAGATTCACCCAGGAGTACGAGGGTGCAGAAGCTGGATGAAGCCGTCGAAGCGAAGCTCCAGGAAAAGGAGTATGAGAAGGAGTACGGTCATGCCCACCATCGTGGTGTAGTGAACGGAGTTGTGCTATCCTGTCTGCTAGCCCTGACCTTGATGATTGTCTGTTTCCTGTCCGTGATCGTAGTGAGAGGGTGCTGGGGCGCCGGGCCTTGGTGGGGACTGCACTGGCAATCAGATCAGACTAGCCCAGCATCCATGGGAGCTTGTCCAGGTCTACGTTCCCGCCTGAGAGTATCACCCCGATCCGCAGGCCCCTGAGGTCTACCTTCCTCTCGAAAAGGGCACCGACCGGCACGGCCGCCGAGGGTTCGATGATGATCTTCATCCGCTCCCACACGTGGCGCATGCCAGCTATGATCTCCTCTTCGCTCACGGTCACGATCTGCTCCACATGGGCCCGAATGATAGAGAAGGTGAGATCCCCAAGCGACATGAGCAACCCGTCCGCCACCGTCTGGGGGTTCACAGAGGGGATGATCCTGCCTTCCTGCCATGATCGATAGGCGTCGTCCGCCCCCTCCGGCTCAGCACCAATGACCCGTGTCTGCGGCGATAGTCCAGACACAGCCAACGCGGTTCCGCTCACCAGCCCTCCACCTCCAACAGGCGCCATGACTACGTCAAGGCCCGAGACGTCCTCCACCAATTCGAGCGCCGCCGTTCCCTGCCCAGCTATGATCAGTGGGTCATTGTACGAGTGTACGAATACGGCCCCGGTCTCCTCGATCACTTGAGCCAGTGTCTCTTGCCGGGCTTGTTCAGTCGGTTCGCAATACACGATGCTGGCCCCATAGCCCGCCACCGCCGCTGTTTTGACCCGAGGGGCATTCCTGGGCATGACGACGACTGCCTCTATGCCACGCATCTGAGCCGCCAAGGCCAGCGCCGCCCCGTGATTGCCGGAGGAGTGGGTGGCCACACCACGGCTGGCCTCTTCTTCGGAGAGGGAGAATATGGCGTTGCAGGCGCCACGGAACTTGAAGGCTCCCGCCTTCTGGAGGTTCTCACACTTGAAGAAGAGCCGGGCGTGGACCATGTGGTCGAGGCTCGCGCACGTCAACACAGGCGTGCGATGGGCATAGGGCCGAACTCGGTCGGCTGCCCGGCGGATCGCGTCGAAGTCCGGTGCGGAGTCCATGATTTCACACTCTGGCGGGGCACCTGCCTGAGAGCCCAATCAGAGCACACGGGCTCTCACAATCACCATGCACGACGGCTACGTGTCGGAGGGATGTTAGCACCGGGAGAACCCTCAGTCAAGTGACGGCGCAGATGGTGTCGAAGAAGCCTATCGGAGACAGTCACGACGTCATTCCCGCTCCGGCCGCCGCTGGACCGCTTGGCTTCGATGCTTCGACTGGGCTCAGCACAAGTACGCCGCTTCGCGGCTACTCAGCCTACGCGGCTCAGGATGCGCCCAGCGGCGGATCTCACGTCGCTTTTCCACACTCTCGGCGCAGAGAGACGTCTTTGCACACCTAGACCTGCTCTGCTATACTCGCACTTGACCACCCCGCCGTACCCGAGTGAGCGCTACCTGAGCCGGGTCGGGCACGATAGGGGGAACCGTGCTATGATCGGCACCATTCGCATCATCATTGTCGGCCTGGGCAACCTGGGCTACCGGTTCTGTGACCTGCTGGCTGAGAAGCGGCCTCACATCGAGTCCACCTATGGGCTGCAACTCAACCTGGTTGGAGCCGCTGATAGCCAAGGCGTAGCATACAACCGGCGAGGCCTGAACCCCGCACTAGTCTCCGCCATCAAGAGAGCGGGTCGTACTGTCGCAGAATACTCCAATGCGGGCAGGTCTGGACAGACAGCGGCAGAGCTGATCGCCGAGCGACCGGCGGACCTCCTCTGCGAGGCATCGCCCGTCAACCTGAGCCAGGGGGCGGAACCCGGCTTGACCCATATTCGCACCGCCCTGATCCGGGGGATGCACGTCGTGACACCCAACAAAGGTCCTCTGGTGGTGGCGTACCAAGAGCTTCACTCCCTGGCGGGCAGCCAAGGCGTGGAGCTACGCTTCGATGGCACCGTGGCAGGCGGGCTACCCGCCCTGTATGTCGGCCAGCGAGACCTGCGTGGCGCGGTCGTGCATCGCATCGAGGCAGTCCCCAATCTCGTAACCGGCTACATCCTGGAACTATTGGGGGACGGGCTGTCCTGGGACAGGGCGATGGATCGGGCCCGCACTGAGGGTGTCTTGGAAGCGGATGTCTCCTTCGACCTGGACGGATGGGACGCAGCAGCGAAACTGGTCATTCTGGTCAACGCCGTGATGGGCATCCCCGTCCGTCTGGAGGACGTGGACCGCACGGGCATCACCGGCCTGGGCAAGGGAGACATCAGGGAGGCACGAGGCGCTGGCCGGGTCTACAAACTGCTGGCCACCGCCGAGCGGCGGCCCGACGGCAGCGCCGAGATGCGAGTCTCGCCTACTCTCATGCCCACCGGCCACTTCCTGGCCACCTTGGGCCGCAAGCAGATGGGAGTCGTCTATCACACCGACATCTACGGCACCATCATGGCCGCCATAGACGAGCCCACCCCTATCCCCTCCGCCGCGACCATGTTACGCGACATCATCGACATCTACATCCGGTAGTCTCGTCGACTGTTCCACGCATGCATCCCGGCAGGGTCTACCGCCGCACCCGGCTGCCGCACTGCCCGGATCGCTCGATTGTCCTCGCGCCAAATGGCAGATCGGTATGCCCAAGCCCCTCGGAGACTTCTAGATACCCTTCCAACACGCTTCCGCAGACCATTCCGTTCAGGCCATAGCTTGCCAGTAGAATGCGACCGTCTCTGTTGAGCGACACACCCTGCGCTCGGACACGATCGTGCTAGTCAGTGCGGTTCTGGCCATCGAAGTTGACGGCCTCCCTTTCCTGGCATATAGTTGCGGTCGATAAGTGGCGCGGAGCGAGTCGGCTGACTGTGTCAGTCGTTTGTCTGCGGCATACAACGCGGCGGCATCCTGAGTGTCTGCAGAACGGAATGCAGCAGCCCACAAAAGGATGTGCTGAATCTGCCCGGGTCATTCCTAAGGAGGAGATGATGGCGTGGGGTCGCTGCACTGACCAACAACTGAAGGAACTGGAGTCCATCGTAGGCGCCGAAAACCTCTCCACGGGCGAGTCAGCACTGGGGCTGGCGAGCCGGGACGAGTCATACTATGTCCCGAGTATCCCTCTTCAAGTAGTGGTCATGCCTGGTTCAGCGCAGGAGATCTCCGCCATCATGAAGATCGCCAATCCTGGCAGGATACCGGTCACCGCTCGTGGCGCCGGCACCAGCATCGAAGGCAATCCCGTTCCCCTGTTCGGCGGCATCGTGGTGGACATGCAGCGCTTCGACAAGATAATCGAGATTCGCCCTGAGGACTTTGTGGCCGTAGTCGAAGCAGGGGTGGGCTACAAAGACCTGAACAAGGCCCTGGGGCAGCATGGTCTCTTCTTCCCGCCAGACCCCGGCGCTGGCGCCACCATCGGTGGCATGATCGCCAATAACGCCAGCGGCGTGCGCACCATCAAATACGGCGCCACCAAGGACTATGTCTTGAGAATGACAGTCGTGCTGGCTGACAGCGAGATCATCGAGATCGGCAGCCTGGCATCGAAGAGTTCGTCGGGATACGACCTGGCGCGTCTCTTCGTCGGGTCCGAGGGAACTCTCGGTATCGTCACTCAAGCCAGCCTCCGCCTGGCGGGCATACCCTCCCACTTCTCCGCCGCCATCGCCACCTTCCCCACCCTTCAGGCAGCCGCCCAGTCCGTGTTTCAGATCATGCGCTGGGGCTTCTCACCCGCCGCCCTGGAAGTCCTCACCGCCGAGCTCGTGCAGATGCTCAACAGGGACAGAAACTTAGGCCTTCGCGAACAGCACTCGCTCTTCATGGAGTTCCACGGCGCTAGCGAGGTGGCGCTGGAGCAGGAACTGGGCCCGGTGGAAGAGCTATGCCAGGAGGCCGGAGCCCTCTCTTTCAAGGCGGGCCTGGGTATAGATGAGCGCAACGACCTATGGGAGGCTCGCCATGAGACGTACGAGAGCATCAAACACACCCACCCCGGTGCCGACCCCTTCGTCGCCGATGTCGCCGTCCCCATCTCCCGGTACCCTGAGATCCTGGAGTACGCGGCAGAGATCATTCGCCAGTACGGCGTAGCGGGCTACCCCTTCGGCCATGCGGGCGACGGCAATCTCCACATCGTTTTCATGGGCGACGCCTCAGACGAAGAAGGCTGGCAGAAGATCATCAGAGCCAACGAGGCCATTGTCTCGCGCGCCCTGGAGTTGGAGGGGACTTGCACCGGGGAGCATGGCGTGGGCATCGGCAAGCAGCCGTTCATGGAACGCGAGCATGGCGCGAGCCTGGAGTTGATGCGCCAGATCAAGGCGCTCTTGGACCCCCAAGGGATCCTCAACCCCGGCAAGATCCTGTGATAGTCTGCTGGCATTCCGCAGCGCCATTGCCTGCCCACACGTTGAGCATTAGTCTCATCATCATTTCGACAACAGGAGGTCCACGAAATGAAGCTGCATCGAGTATCGCAAGCGATGGAAAAGGCCGGCGTACCTGGCAGAGATGCGTACGATCTGCCGTCGAGCGACAAGCGCTTTCCCGACGGGGGCTCCTATCGCATCGAGATCTCTGGCGTCGAAGGCCCAAGAGTTCTGGAGGCATTGATCGACGAGAGGCGCCGCCGCAGCGTGCCCGTGCACAGGCTCATCTCCCTTGTCCAAGGCGGAATCCTCTTTGACGAGACGGAGTTGCGGGATTTTGCGCAGATGGCTGCCGAGGAAAGGATGGAAGTGGTGGCAGTCCCCGGTCCTCGCAACGGGTGGGACATTGGCAGGCAGTATGCTTCCTCCGAAGGCATGCGCAGTGGAATGCATCATCGCGGGTCAGACGAACTGCGCAAGGTGATCGCGGATATGATGCGCATGTATGATGCAGGCATCAGGGGTTTCATGCTGGTGGACGAAGGCCTGCTGTGGCTCGTCAAGAGGATGCAGCACCAAGGCAGTTTCCCCGCGGATGTGGCCCTGAAGATATCCGTCTGGACTTCCCACAGTTCGGCCGCCGGCGGCAGGCTACTGGAGGAACTGGGAGCCAGTTCTTTCAATCCACCCGGCGACCTGACTTTGCCCCAGCTGTGTTCCATCAGACAGGCTGTGAGCATACCCTTGGATTTCTACATCTACACCTCCATCTCCTTTGGCGGATTCAACAGATTCTACGATGCCTCGGAGGTGGCCAGGGTCTGTTCCCCGTGCTACTTCAAGTTCGAGCCGGGCCCCGCCCTATCGGCAGGGGGTGGACAAAGCCTCTATCAACCTTGGGTCAGTGATGAGGAACACATCCATCTGGTGCGAAAGAAGGTAAAGTGGGCAGGGATTGTCAGAGACCTAATCGATGAGAACGAACCAGAGATCAAGCTCTCTGAACAGGGGCCTGATGACCTGTGTGTGCCCAAGACATAGCGGGTAATCTCAGTTGGCACGAGGGAAGGTCAGATTTCAACTGCGGAAGACACTCACCTGCTTGACCGTGCAAGTCGCTGACCAAACGCCAGGCCGGTAGACCTCGCGCAGGTCTTGCAGCCTCTGGGAGAACTGCCAGACGTCGGCTTCGCGAAGCTTGGGCCGCAGGGCCACCATGTCCTCACTTTGGACGCATTTGCCCAGTTTCTCTGATCATTGCCCCTCGCTGCTCCGGATGTTGGCGCAATCTCTGACCTGAGGACACGAACTGCACATGGGAGAGGTGTTCCGCAGAGTTGGTCCTGGTGCGGCTCAGATGTCGGCCGGTCGAGGCCCATAGACAAGAGATTCTATCTCCGTGCTGGAGAATCCTCCGTGTTCGGAGGCTCTCCTGGCTCTTCTCCAAGTTCTCTCTCTAGTTGGCGCAATCGCCAGTCCAGGATGGAGAGCCTCTGGATTAGACTTCTGTTCTCATCAGAGAGCCTGGAGACCACCACTGAGAATTGCAGGAGGATTAACAGCACGAACCCAAACCCGATCACGAACAAGGCCGCAGGCGGATAAAAGATGCCCACGACGCTTGCCATGACATCCAGCAATTCTCGCCACAGGGACAGGATCACGAGAATAATACCGGTCAGCAGCCACAAGAGGGAATATGCCTCCCCCAGCTTTCTTCTTCGAACGAGTTCAACGACCAAAGCCAGCAAGCCTAGAGAGCCCAACAGAGCGATAATCTCAACCCTCGCCATGTCGCTTCCTCCCTTGAGGCGCAGCGCGAAGCAGATCTACAAGTAGCGCGATAGTCACCCTAACCATGTAGTAGATCGAGTCGAGAGCACCGATCGAGGATCGTCCTCCGAGCCTGCGACCGATGGAGACCGGTATCTCCTTGACCTTGAAGCCGGCGCGGTGCAGCAAGACGCGGGACTCAGGCTCGGGGTAATCGTGAGGGAAGTGACTCGCGTACAGAGCGAGCGCCTCTTCATCCACCACCTGGAAGCCTGAAGTGGGGTCAGTGACCTCCTGGCGGGTGACCAGAGAGATCAGCCTTGCAAGGACCCATATACCAAGCCGCCTGACGAAGGAAGTCACGTGTTCACCACCCGCGACGAAGCGAGATCCCACAACGACATGGACACCTTCTTCCGAGAGAGCCGATATGAGTTTAGCTATCTCAGCCGGGTCATGTTGGCCGTCTGCATCGACTCTCGCGACGACGTCATACCCCATCTCATGGGCAAAGATGTAACCTGTCTGGGTCGCAGCACCGATGCCCAGGTTTTGCGGAAGACTGATAACGAGCGCACCTGCCTCCCTTGCGACCGTGGCTGTTTTGTCAGTGGAGCCGTCGTTGATCACCAGGATATCGGCGGAAGGAACATGCGTCCGCACCCGGGCAATCACCGCGCCCACAATGTCCTCCTCATTGTGCGCGGGGATGACCACCAATGGCTGATTCCGACTTCGCCTATTGCCAAGGATCTGCGGTCTCGGTTTGTCAGATTCGCCCCCCTGGCGAGACAGTGCGGACACAGGTTCGACCCTCGACTGGGACAACCTCTGCCCGCCATCGTGTGAGCTGATATCACGCGGCCCGCCATATACTACGCTTCGCCGTTTCCGCACGAGAGCAATCACCACACTCGCTCCAGCCAAGCCCAGCCACAGCCCCGTCAGGGCAGCCCAGGTGTAGGTCGTTCCAGAGGCACTGTCACTGCTCCTCGAGAGACCGTCGAGGTGTTTCGCGCTGGAAATAACAGCCAGCATGCCCGCGAACGACCACATAGGAGTGACCAGCAGAGCAAGCAACACTCCAAAGGTAGATATCTGAGACATTGGTATCCTGCCTGCCATTGGAATGTCACACAACAGTATCGGCGACCAAGGCACGCTGCTCGTCGAAGCAAAGAGAACGGTCGGGTCCACAGGTCCACGGCGCACGAGTCGATGCTCGCCGCCAATCAACGACTCCTTCGAGCGCCGTCACGGTGTCCTCGCGGAATATCAGCCGCGGAGATAAGGGCTGAAAACAAAGTATAGGAGAGGATTCGGTGCGCCGCAAGCCCGGCGAGCGTCTGGCGGGAGACTGGCGCAGCTGGGCGCGCCTTCTCCTTCGCCGTCACAAGCGGACGACAGAATTCGGGCAAGAACTCCAGGCCCGCGTGCTGGTGCCATCTAGCGTCTGAAGGCCTCCAACGAGTCCTTCTGCAACGATGGAAAAAAGAATGCCAATCCCCTGGCAATCCGGAACGCTCTTCGCGCGAGCGACGCGCCAAGAAGACTCACGAGATAGGAATACCAGATGTGAGGATCAGCCTTGCTGTACGAGAGAGCAGAGCGGAACTCGGTTCTGGCTTTCTCAACGTCCCCCAAGTCAGCGTGGGCTAGCCCAAGATGCCAATGATAATCGGCCGACTCCTGGGGTGCGGGAAGCGGTGCCGAAGCGGGTCTTTGGGGTTCTGGCAGCCCCGCCCGCCTTCGTCGGGCACAATCCAGCGCGTAGGCCGCACCTCTCTGCTGGGCAAGGAAGTTCGCGAAACTCACCGAGCCAAGGGTGAGTCTCTTGAGATAGAGCATACTGGGAAGATTCTCGATATCGTAGGACTCGATCATGCGCAACCATAGATCATAGTCCTCAGCGTGTTGGAACGGCTGGCGGTATCCTCCGACTTCTTCGAAGCAAGCTCGTCGAAACATGACCGTTCCATGACAGAGCGCGGTTGCGCCCCGAAGCAACGCCTTGGCAATGGCATCGCCGCCCACGGGATAGTAATGCCGTCTGAGCGCATCGCCTGCCTCGTCGATCTCCGCTGCCTGTGTTCCCAACACAGCAACGCCTGGAGTGCTCTCCAGCCACTTCAGTTGCAACTCCAGTCTTCGCGGCAAGGAGATGTCGTCTGCGTCCATGCGGGCGATGTACTCGCCAGAGGCGATGTTGATAGCTCTGTTCAGAGACCCGATGAGGCCTACGTTTTCTTGGCTGATGACGTGCAGTCGTGGGTCGGCGTAGCCCTTCAGGATCTCTGCTGTGCCGTCGGTCGAGCCGTCATCCACAACGACAAACTCGAAATCGGTGAAGGTCTGAGCGAGTATACTGTCTACGGCTTGGCGCAGGAAGCGCTCGCCGTTGTATACTGACATCACCACGCTTACTCT
>CAYGAW010000124.1:0-7654 GCA_964347945.1 uncultured Anaerolineales bacterium | reverse complement strand
GCATGCGCGAAGGCCTCCAGGTGTTTCTCTGGCTCGACGATCATCAGGTCGACGTCGAGAGTGACGCTCACCACGGAGCGCAGAGCTCGCACCACGCCTGCTCCAAACGTGATGTTGGGCACAAAGCGGCCGTCCATCACGTCGATCTGAAGTCCATCGACCCCGGCCTGTTCGGCTTCGCGGGCCTGCTCTCCCAGGCGCGTGAAATCCGCTGCCAGGATAGAAGCTTCAATGGCGATCATCATTGTCTCCTCTCTTGAGATGGCTGATGCCGTCAGCGCTGGCTACGATGACGTCCGTCGCCAGGCCAAGGAACAGCCCATGTTCCACGATGCCGGCCCGTTCGTCTAGTGTGGCCGCCAGTCGTCTCGGCTCCGAGATAGGACCAAAATTGCAGTCCAGGATCAGGTTGCCTTGGTCGGTTGTGAGAGGTGTGCCGCTCTTGCTCTTACGGAGTGCCACGCTGGCGCCCAGGGATTCCAGGTAGGCGATGTGAGAGCCCCAGCCAAAAAGGGCCACTTCGACCGGCACGGGCCAGTGTGTACCCAATGTGGGCGAAAGCTTCGACTCATCCACGACGATGATCTCCCGGCGGCTGACCTGAGCGACGATCTTCTCCCGCAGAAGCGCTCCGCCTCCGCCCTTGATCAAGTCGAGGTTGGGAGCGACCTCGTCTGCGCCGTCAATGGTCAGGTCGACGACAGGGTGCTCTTCGAGGGTGGTCAGCGGAATACCCAGCCGATGCGCCTCGTCCTCGACTTGGAGGGAACAGGGCACGCCCAGCATATCGCGAATCTGGCCTTCCCGGAGCAGTTGCGCGATGCGATGCACGGCGAACATGGCGGTGCTGCCACCGCCGAGGCCGACTACCATCCCCGGTTCTACGAACTGCACAGCATGCCACGCAGCCTGTCGTTTTAGTTCTGTGGTCTCTGCACTCACCTTGCTTGCCTCGTCAGTCTCCCTTCCGCTCCTTCAGCATCTGCGCCGCTACGGCTGTGAGCTTGGCCGGCTCATCCACAACCCACCGCTCATCCAATAACTGCTGTGTGTGGATAGTCTTGCGGGTCATGGGCGTGGTCACGACGATGCACCACATCTGGGCCGCTAGCGCTGCCTTCACTCCAGAAGGTGAATCTTCGATGACCAGACATTCGGCTGGAGGGACGTCGAGTTCTCGCGACACCAGGTCGTAGATCTCCGGATCGGGCTTGCCGCAGTCTACGTCGTCGCGCGTGGCGACGAAGTCGAAAGCCTCGACGAGATCTAGCGCCTCCACGATCGCTCGGGTTTCAGCACAGGCGGACATGGTAGCCAGACCAGTCTTGCAGCCAGTGTCCCGCGCCTGCTGCAATAGGGCCACGTTGTGCGGCCATTGGTAGTTTCTTAACACCGCCGGATCGCTCATCATCTCCGAATAGTACCGCAGGCGCAGCTGGACGAGGGCCTGCCAGGGCGTATTCACGCCGAACTCCGCCATGTGTGCCTCGGCCGCGTCCTCTAGTCCGAACCTCTCCACCAGCGATGTTGCGACGTCTCGACGGGACAGGCCTACCACATCCGTGAATGCGTCTATCACCATGGCTTCGGTGATTTCGTCTGGGCATAGGTCGAGGACGGCCAGGCCGTATGAGAGGGCTTTGAGCCGCTCGGTTTGGACTAACGTGCCATCTAGGTCAAAGATCATAGCCCGGATCATAGGAGAGCCTCCACAAGGGTCAGCGCAGCGACCAACAAGAGCAGGATGTGTAGCGCGCGGTTGAAGGCGCGTTGTGGGAACCGGCTGATCATGCGCGGCCCCAGTTGTCCTCCTAGGATCACACCTGGAATGGTGAACACGATTAGGCTCAGAGCGGTCCTCAACTCAGGCCCGCCCACGAGCGTGAACTTGAGCAGATGAACGGCGGAGGCAGCAAGACTCGTGAACAGCAGCACAAACACGCCAGTTGCGACCGACACTACGCTGGGTACATGGCACCGCTCCAAGAAGAAGTGTTCGTCTATCTCACCCAGCCCTGTGCCGATCATGCCTTTAAACAGTGCGCCCACCGCAGCGACCAGGCGACCCTCCGTCCGGTTGCATACAGTGTAGCAGATTTCCTGGCCGTCCGCTGTGATCAGGCAGGTTTCGCCCTTTCTGCCGCCGTATTCCTGCAAGATGGCGGCGTCCATGCGGCCGACCGTCTCTTGGCCCCTGCTTCGAATGGCGTTGACTGCCACAGCGAATAGCCCGACACCGAGGATTGCCTTGAGGATGTCTGGCTCCACAAAGCCTGAAACCGAAGCACCCAACAGGGCCAAAGGAATAGTGGTGATCAGCAAACTGACGCCCAGTTGGTGGTCGATCAGTCGCTTCCGGGAAAACGTGTATAGGCCGCTGGCAAGACCAAAGACCTCGGTGATGAGGGCTGCGCCAATGGCAACCTCCGGTCGCAACCGCAGGCCCAGGATGAAGGCTGGGGCAAAGAAGGTGGCGCCTCCCACACCTGATCCAGTAGCCATAGTGCCGATTAGTACCGCAACAGGCAGCATGTACCAGTATTGGACAGTCATGAGAGCGTCTCGCTCAATCTGTTCAGCCCACCCACTACGTCCGTCCCCAGATGGAACCTAATCACGCGCCTCCCTGCGTTCAGCAGCGCCCGCTGATCGCCCAACGCCTGGGCAGCTTTGAGCACCCCGAAGCTGACGGACGAAGAGGACGATCCGGCCCGATCAGGAATGGGCGCGTCCCGCCGGTCGTCGGCCGTGAACTGTATGAAGAGACCGTGGCCCCCATCACCCTTATGTAGCTCGCCCGTGGAGTGTAAGTAGCGCGGGCCATACCCGACGGTTGTGGCCAGCCGGAGCCTGTCACGCAGATGGGTGCGCAATTCTAGCAGTGCAGCGTCTGTCTCTGGGGTCGGCTGGACGTAGGCTTGCAGCGCCAGATAGTCCTGAGGCTGGGCCTGGGCCACGAATTCCTTCAGCGCTTCTGCAGTCAAGGGCGACGATTCGGCATCGGGAAGAACGCCTCTTTCAGTGTACTCGGCCACCATTTGTCGAGCCAGTGCCTTGGCCGCCTCGACGTTGGGCTGGTTGAAAGGGTTGATGCCTAGGAGATGACCAGCCACCGCGGTGGCCATCTCCCAGAGGAAGAATTGTCCCCCCAGATCATAGGTGTCGTGCAGGTGTAGACGCACCAGTGGATGGCCCGCTTGCTCCAGACCAGCAAGTTGGGCGTCGTAGGTCTCGTCATCACGTAGACGCAGCTGGACGAAGAGGCGATCATCATCATAAACCGCTGGCGGCCCCAGAGGCTCCCCCACCACCGGCAAGATGCCCCGTCCGTCTTTGCCCGTGCTCTCGGCGATGAGTTGTTCCACCCAGTTACCGAAGCTGGCGATGGGTGGTGAAACCACGAGAGTCAGCTTGTCCCGCCCTACCTTGGCCAACTCCCCGAGTATCACGCCCAGCCAAGCGGAGGCGTTGTCACCTACCGGCACGCATGCCTCACAGGCCGAGACTTTCGTGAGCGCCCGGTCCAGCAGGAGGGCCACATCCACTCCCACCAACGCCGCTGGCACTAGTCCGAAGTAGGAAAGAGCCGAATAGCGCCCGCCGATGTTTGGATCGTTGAGGAACGTGGCGCGAAAGCTGTGCTGACCGGCCACATCTGCCAGTGGACTGCGGGGATCGGTGATGGCGATGAAGTGTCTGCCGGCCTGGTCGGCGCTCATGGCTTCGGCTACTCGATTGTAGAACAGCTTGAACAACGACAAGGTCTCGACCGTGGTGCCCGACTTGGTGGCCACGATGAAGAGAGTGCGCGCTAGGTCCAGTTTTTCAGCATGGGCCAGGATCGCTCCTGGGTCGGTGCTGTCTAGCACCGTCAGATCGAGATGGCCCTGGGCCACGCTGAAAGTGTCCTGAAAGACCTCGGGAGCCAAGCTGGAGCCTCCCATTCCCATGAGCAGGGCATGGGTATATCCATCGGAGCGTACATCTTCCGCGAGGGCGTGCAGGTGATGCAGATTCGCACTCATGAGTTCGGCGCTGTGTAGCCAGCCAAGGCGGTTTGTGATTTCAATGGGCTCAGGTTTCCAGACCGTATGGTCGTGAGCCCAGATGCGCTTCACAATCTGATTCTCTGCCATCTCCTCCAGGGCTGAATCCACGCTCTCTTGGTACGGACCCAGGTTCGCCGAGTGGTGTTGCCATCCAGCTAGGAGGCGTTGGCATTTATCGGCGATGCTGGTCATCAAGGTTTCGAACGATTTGGCGAAGGCCTTGACACCATCGTCGAGCAGTTGGTGGGTGATGGCCTGCAAATCCACACCGAGCTCGGACAGCTGCGCCAACTGGGCTTGGGCGACCTCCAGATCTGCTTCAAGGGTCGGAGCCACATGCCCGTGGTCCAGGAAAGCCCGCAATGTAGCGGGAGGCAGCGTATTGACCGTATCTCGGCCGATGAGGCTGTCCACGTAGAGCGTGTCGGGATAGAGAGGGTTCTTGGTGCTGGTGCTGGCCCAAAGCGGGCGCTGGACCCGGGCCCCCAGTCCGAATAGTCTCTCCCATCGGGGGCCACTGAAAGTCTCTCTGCATAGGCCGTAGGCGGCTTTGGCGTTAGCGACGGCGATCTTGCCTTGGAGTCTAGTTTCACCGATTCTCTCCAGAGCACGATCCACCGCCGTGTCTACACGGCTGACGAAGAAGGAGGCCACTGATGCCACCTGCCCCAGGTCTCCACCGTTCTCTGCCAGCTTCTCCAAGCCCTTGATGTATGCCTCGGCGACGGCCCGGTATTGCTCTTGAGAGAACATCAGGGTGACGTTCACGTTGACGCCTTCGCCGATGAGAGTCTCGATAGCTGGGATACCCTCTGGCGTGGCTGGCACCTTGATCATCACGTTGGGGCGTTTCAACGCCGCGAATAGTTCTCGGGCCTCCACTACAGTGCCCTCCGTGTCATGGGCCAGCTTGGGGCTTACCTCCAGGCTGACGTAGCCGTCGGCCCCACTCATGCGGTCATAGACTGGGCGCAGAAGATCGGCGGCCTGCTGGATATCCTCCAACACCAGGGCTCTGTAGATTTCTTCGACAGTCCTTCCCGCATCGACCAAGCGGTGCAGAGCCTCGTCGTAGTCGGTGCTGCCGACGATGGCCTTTTCGAAGATAGAGGGGTTAGAGGTGACGCCTGCCAGTCCTTGGTCGATCAAAGCCTCCAACTCTCCCGAGGCTATGAAGGATCGTCGGATGTAATCGAGCCAGATAGCTTGGCCCAGATCGGACAGTTCACGGAGCTCGGTCATTGGTGGCTCTCCTACCTAAGCGGGAGGGGCTACCGCGGGGGAACAAGTCTCCCCGACGTCTTGTGAATTCACGTCGTGGGCTTGCAGCCTGCGCGGTCTACTCACCTTCCTCTTTCGCCTCGGCAGCCCGCTTGGTCGCCAGTGCCCAGCCCAGACGCAAGGCGCTGCTCATGAGGCCGATGTGACTGAAAGCCTGTGGATAATTGCCCAACTGATCGCCTGTCTCTGGGTCAATCTCCTCAGCGAAGAGGCCCAGTGGGCTTGCATGTTCCAAGGCACCGCTCAAGACTCCCTCGGCCTTATCCAGTTGTCCCGACATGACCAGCGCGTCCACCAGCCAGAAGGTGCAGAGGACAAAGGCCCCTTCCTTGCCTGGAAGACCGTCGTCTCCGATGTAACGGTAGACTAGCCCATCTGCTGTGAGATGGTCAAGGGTGGACCGGACAGTCCCTTCGACCCGTGGATCGTCGGCTGGGAGAAACTCCATCAGGGGGATGAGCAGGCTTGTCGCGGCCAGCACCTGGGAGTCGAAGGACTGGACGAAGCTGTTGAGCTTGTGACTGAACCCCTGCTCGAGGACCGCTTGACGGATGGCATCTGGTGTCTGTCTCCACTCTCTAAGCGGGGCCTCGAATCCCTGCTTCTCTGCCATCCTCATGCTGCGGTCCAGCGCCACCCAGCACATGAGCTTCGAGTACGTGAAGTGCCTGGGACCACCTCGCACTTCCCAAATGCCCGAGTCTTCTGTGTCCCACGTCTCACATGCAGTATTGGCGATCTTGCGAATGAACTGCCAGTCTCTTCGCCGTAGCGGCGAGTTTCGTAGAAAGCATTGACGAGCTCGCCGTAGACGTCAAGCTGTACTTGCTCTGCCGCCGCATTGCCGATGCGGACAGGAGCCGAATTCCGGTAGCCTGACAGGTGGTGTAGCTCACGTTCCTCCAGGTCCTGTTCTCCGTGGAGGCCGTACATCACCTGGATGTGGAGGTGATCCTCATGCTCTCCAAACTGGCGACACAGCCCCCTCAGCCACCGGAAGTAGTGCTGCGCCTCTTCGACATGCCCCAGGTTGTACAGACTCTGGACCGTGAAAGAGGCGTCGCGGATCCAGGCGAAACGATAGTCCCAGTTGCGCACGCCTCCGATCACTTCTGGAAGCAAGGTGGTGGGTACCGCGGCGATGGCACCAGTCTCTGGGTGTGTGAGGAGCTTCAAGACCAATCCTGAGCGGACGACATGGTTGTGCCACGGGCCACGGAAGACACAGCGGTCTCGTTGACAATCATGAGCCCACTCTGACCAGAAGGCCGCCGTTGCATCCAGGAGGCTTTGACACTCCTCCGGGCCAAGGGGATCACGGTCGCCGTATCGAAGGGCGAACCATTGGGCTTCGCCCTCGTTGATTGTCAAAGTCGCAGGAACCTCCCCGCTGCCGATTTCCAGATTACATGGAGACTGCAAGAACAAGACATGGTCCTGCCAAGCGGCGACAACTCCTTGCGGACTTGGCTCAACGGCGGGCACCACGCGGGCGTAGTCAAAGCGGGGATTGAACTCTATCTCTAGTTCAACACTCCCTCGCACGCACGCTGCTTTCCTCAGGATAGCTTGGTGGCGAGGATCGGCAGTGCCTCTCAGGGGCATGAAGTCGGTGATGGTGACTACACCCGAAGGTGTTTCGAACCTGGTCTCAAGCACGTGGGTCTTGTCCACATACCTCTGGTGTCCGAGAGATGAATCCCGGGGTTTGATGTAGAAGTGACCTCCCTTTTCGACGTCGAGAATAGCAGCAAAGACGCTGGGGGATTCCATGTGCGGGAAGCAGCACCAGTCAATTGAGCCATCGCGTGCAATGAGTACACAGGTGGCCAGGTTGCCGACCAGGCCATAGTCCTCGATCCTCTTGTACTCCTGCGCCATGAAGCCTTTTCCCTCTGGTTCGCCTATCCAGCCAACGGGCGTTTCACGTGGGCGATCACGTTGTCAGTGGTGATGCCAAACTGCTCATACAGAACCCCGTCCGGCGTGAGACGACACTGCGGGTGGCCTGGGGTCTTGCTTCCCGACTGCCGGAAGTTCTTCAGTTCGTTCAACGGCAGGTCATAACCGGTGAGGTGCAGCAGGGCGTACAGTAGCATGGGGGCATGACACGCTGAGAGAATGAACCGGTCACGGTTGGGCCAAATCGGATTGCGGGGGTTGTGCTTCAGAAAGCGATCCGACAGCGCGTAGGCCACAGTGGCCGCGCCCGTAGAGGTGCCGGGGTGGACGGACTGGGCCTTCTGGACGGCGTCCGCAGCGAGCAACCGGTTGGTATCGATGCACTGTTGGTGCATAGCAGGCTGGCCGCTCACTTTCTCTCT
>CAYGAW010000123.1:0-3251 GCA_964347945.1 uncultured Anaerolineales bacterium | reverse complement strand
CAGCAGCACCCCGAGCGTTATTCCAGTCTTCTGCAGAGTGGTCTGTCTCATCGCTCTCCTCCTGGTGACTACCATTCCTGCCGCGGGATGGCGAAGCGGAGGTCGTAGTTGGAGGCGTCCAAATAGGCGATGCCGGAGCGGCCATCCACCACGACCGCGTGGGAGGCGTACTCTCCCACACTCCCGGTGCTGTCCACGGTGAGGGTAGTCCCCCAAGAGGAGCCGGTGGCATCGCTGGCCCACACATACTTCAGGTCGTCGTTGGTATTGTCGTAGTAGGCGATGGCGGGTCGGCCATACACCACCGCCAGGGAGGCATGCTCGCCCACATTCCCTGTGCTGTCCAGGGTGAGTGGAGTCCCCCAGGAGGAGCCGGTGGCATCGCTGGCCCGCACGTACTCGAGGTCGTCACCAGTATTGTCGTAGTAAGCGATGGCGGGGCGGCCATCTACAACGGCGAGGGAGGCATACTGCCCCACATCCCCCGAGCTTTCCACGATGACCGGACTGGCCCAGGAGGAGCCAGTGGCATTGTTGGCCCGCACATACTTCAGGTCGTCACCCTCACGCTCGTGCCAGGCAATGGCGGGGCGGCCACCCACCACCGCCAGGGAGGCATGCGATCCCCCGTTAAGGCCTAGGTAATCCACGGTGACCGGACTGGCCCAGGAGGAGCCAGTGGCATTGTTGGCCCGCACATACTTGAGCTCGTAGCCAGGAGCATTATAGTGGTAGGCGATGGCGGGGTTGCCATCCACCACGGCCAGGGAGGGATACTGGCCCACCTTCCCGCCGCTGTCCAGGGTGAGTGGAGTCCCCCAGGAGGAGCCGGTGGCATCGCTGGCCCGCACATACTTCAGGTCGAAAGTGCCAGCGTCGTAGTAGGCGATGGCGGGTCGGCCATCCACCACCGCCAGGGAGGCGAACAATCCCACAACTCCGGTGCTGTCCACAGTGACCGGGGTGCCCCAGGAGGAGCCGGTGGCATCGCTGGCCCGGACATACTTCAGGTCGGAAGTGCCAGAGTCGTAGTAGGCGATGGCGGGTCGGCCATCCACCACCGCCAGGGAGGCGAACTCTCCCACACTCCCGGTGCTGTCCACGATGGTGTTCCAGAAGGCGTACACAGAAACCAGGGCCCGGGCCACGTCGAAGGAGCCGCTGGGATCCTTAACCCACCCCGCCGCCAGGTGGTATCCGGGGAAGCTGTACTGCACTGAGGTCACGGGCGTGCTGGCGTAGGACGTCGGTGCTCCGGGGATCAGCCCCCACTGTTCGAAGGCGTAGGTCAGGGGTCCGCCCTCGGGATCGTAACTCAGGGTCAGGCTCAAGGTCGTTGTCTCGCCCGCCAGAAGGGCGGCGGGGTTGGCCTGGAGGACGGCCACGGGAGGCTGGTTGGTGGAGGCCACCGTGGCGGGTTCCCAGGAGCTGCCGTTCCAGCGCAGCAGTTGGCCGGTGGTGGGCAGCGTATCGGTGACAGGTTGCCCTTGCAAGCCGCTCACCGTCAGAACGGGGTAGGTGCCGGTCACATCGCCGCTGGCGGCAGGGACCCCCGTCAGGCCGCCCCACGGTGCACCCATGGCGTAGGTCGCGTAAGGAGCCGCTGTAAGTTCCTGCCTGGGGGTCAGCGTGGTGTAGGCGCCGGTGCTCGCGCCCGGCCTGACGCCGATCTCCAGGTAGCGGGCATCACCCGTGAAGACCCCGGAGCCGAAGTCCAGTTGCACGGTGAAGAGCCCATCGGCGACATCCCGGTCGTCTACGTAGATGGTGCTGCCCACCTGGCCCTCGGAGGTTGGGTGGTCGTGCAGCTTGAACTCGAAGTCGTAGGTGCCGTCGGCAGGGTTGCCGCCGTCACTGAGTTGCCCCTGATAGGTGAAGGCGGTGCCCACGGGAGCGCCGAGCCTACGCGCCTCAGCCAGTCCCAAGGCCCCCGCCAGGACAAGGAGCAAACTGGCGAACACCGTAAGTATGACGATCTTTCTCGCTTTCATCTTCTCCCTCCTCTGTGGACGCTTGCTCCGATGGCGGAGAGCTTGCCTGGTTAGCTAGTTGGTTGAAGGAGCGACTTCAGGGGACACGCTTCATAGACACCTCCTTTGCACGTCGAGGTCTGTCTGTGGGGCCCGGTAGCAGCAGGCTACGTCTAGCGCTGCCTCTTGCCGGGCAGCGATGCAGAGGGCCTGTGATCTCCTATCAAGCACACAGCCCGCCTGTTTGCGACAGACGGGCTGCCTCGATACCCTCGCCCAGAACCAAGTGCCCCTGTCGCACCTGGGCCGTTGCCTGAGTGGCTGTGGACAAGCACCTCATGCTGTCCCTCAACATGGGCTATGGCCGAATTATACCATGAACTGTCCCGTATTGCAACCGTGTTGGCCCATGGGCTTTGCGTTGGACAGAACCATAGCTACGATCCAGGGAGCGAGGCCCTTGGCAAGTGGGCCTGAGGGTTTGCTTCGCTGGGGTGGCGATGATAGAATTCTCAGGCTGCCGCAACCTCGTGGAAGGCACGCGGGCTTTGGAGGAGCGTGGCCGGGGGATGCGCTGAGTGGGGGAGTCTACTTGCAGAACGATCACCCGTCGGTAGGGAACCGCTTTCGACTCTTGTTGGTCCTGCTGCTGTTGGTGGGCGCGGCTTTGCGGCTCTACGGGGTCAACTGGGACGACAACCACCACCTCCACCCCGACGAGCGGCAGATAACCATGGTGGTCTCGCGCTTGAGTATGCCGCCCCTAGCCCAGTGGCCTAGCTTCTTCACGCCGCCCTTGCTGAGCGACCCCACCGAAGAGAACCCGAGTTTCTTCGATGCCGACACAAGCCCACTGAACCCCCACTTCTTCGCCTACGGATCGTTGCCTTTCTACATGCTTCGTCTCACCACTCACCTGCTAACGATGCCGGCCGTCCTGGCGGACTATGTCGACTCTTGGCCTCTCGCCGCGCAATTCCTCACGGGCCTGAGGCGGATGTCCGACTACGACCACATCACGCTGGTGGGACGTGTACTGTCAGCTCTCATAGACACGGGGGTCATCTATCTCGCCTATCTGATTGGCAAACGGGTATACGACCGACGTGTGGGTCTCCTGGCAGCCGTCTTCGTGACCTTCACGGTGTTCCACATCCAGGTGGCTCACTTCTATGCCGTGGACGCCCTGTTGACGTTCTTCGTGCTCCTCTTCTTCGTCTTCGCCATCGACTTCGCGCGGAACGGCGGTGTACGGAACAGCATCCTGTTAGGGGCGTCTCT
>CAYGAW010000122.1:0-26302 GCA_964347945.1 uncultured Anaerolineales bacterium | reverse complement strand
TACCGCAGCCTGAAGCACATCTACGCGCAGGTAGTCGACGATACCGAAGGTCACACTCTCGTCTCTGCGTCGACATTAGATCAGCAAGTACGAGATCAAATTGCTGGGCTCAAGAAGTCAGAGCAGGCCAAGGTGGTCGGTGAGGTTCTGGCCGAGCGGGCCAAAGCTCATGGGATCGAAAAAGTAGTCTTTGACAGAGGGGGAAACAAGTATCACGGCCGGGTGCAGTCTCTTGCTGAAGGAGCCCGCGCGGGTGGCCTGGAGTTCTAGGACCGGGAACTTGCGCGGTCCTCGACGGTACCTTCGGACTTAAAGACTCCAAGTCTGACTAGACGGTGATCGAGGGAAAGAGGACATTCATGGAAGAGGAATTCCTAGAGGAGCGAGTAGTCCACATTGCTCGTGTGGCTAAGGTGGTAAAAGGAGGGCGCCGCTTTGGCTTCCGAGCTGTGGTTGTTGTCGGTGATGGTCAGGGCAGCGTGGGTGCCGGGGTCGGCAAGGCACGGGAGGTGCCCGAAGCCATCCGCAAGGGAATCGAAAAAGCCAAGAAGAACATGATCCAGGTGCCCATCGTCAGTGGCACCATCCCTCACGAGGTCGTGTCCAGGTTCGGGGCAGCCAAGGTGCTTCTCAAGCCCGCTTCGCCAGGGACCGGGGTCTTGGCCGGCGGAGGAGTGCGGGCCGTGGTGGAGGCCGCCGGCGTGAAGAATATCCTCACCAAATCGCTGGGAAGCGCCAACATCCTCAACGTGGTGTTGGCGACAATAGAAGGTTTGAAGCAATTGAAAAGCCCGGAAGCGGAGGCTCGCCGGCGCGGCAAACCCTTGGAGGAAGTGTTGCCCTTCTGGGAGCAGGCAAATGGCTAGGGGGAGCAAGCTGCGCATAACCTGGGTCAAGAGCAGCATAGGGTATTCCGAAGACCAAAAGGCGACTATCAGGGCCCTGGGTTTTCGCCGACTCGGTCAGTCGGTGCAGCATATGGACGACCCCTCCATCCGGGGCATGATTCACAAAGTAGAGCATCTGGTGAGAGTGGAGGAGATCTAGTCCTTCCTGGTCAGCCGAGAGGTAGCAAGTCTTACCTCGGAGGAGCTATGAAACCACACGACTTAGGGCCACCCAAGGGGGCCACGAAGAAGAGGAAGAGAGTAGGAAGAGGAGACAGCTCTGGGCACGGAAAGACGGCAGGGCGCGGCACCAAGGGGCAAAAGGCACGCTCTGGCGGCAACATCCCGCCCTACTTCGAAGGTGGGCAACTGCCCCTCGTGAGACGACTGCCTCGTATCAGAGGCTTCACGAATATCTTCAAGACAGAGTTTGCCGTGGTAAATCTCGATCGGCTCAACGAGCGCTTTGACAAGGGTGATGAGGTTACACCGGCTGCGCTCAACGAGGCGGGCCTGATCAAATCACCCCGTGAACTGGTCAGAGTGCTAGGAAGAGGGAATCTGGAGAAGCCGCTGAAGGTCAAGGCCCATGGCTTCTCCGATGGTGCAAGGGCCAAGATAGAGGCCGCAGGTGGGAGTGTTGAGGAACTAGCTCTGCCGACCACCAGGCCCAAGAGGGGTCGCAGGCCGCGACGCCGTTAGAGGAGAGACCCGTGGAAACTATCAGGAATGTCCTCAACGCTTTCAAACTGGCGGACTTACGCCGGAAGATTTTCTTCACGCTAGCTATGCTAGTCGTGTATCGTTTCGCGGCCCACATACCCGTGCCAGGGGTAAATGCCGACGCCCTGAGACAACTCTTCCAAACCAACCAGTTGTTGGGGCTATTGGACATGTTCTCGGGTGGCGCCATGTCCAGCTTCTCTGTAGTGGCAATGGGCGTGTACCCGTACATCACAGCTTCGATCATCATGCAATTATTGCTGCCGCTGGTCCCGCCTCTGGAGCGCCTGAGTCGTGAGGGCGAGGCTGGCCAGGCCAAGATCAATCAAATCACACACATCATAACGGTTCCCTTGGCTGCGCTGTCGGCCATCGGTCAGATCACCGTGTTCAGCCGAGGCGCAATGCCCGTCATTGAGAATTTCAACCTGTTTTCGGCCGACACCTTCTTATCCAGCTTTGCCACTATTGTCACTCTCGCAGCGGGGACCATGTTTGCCGTTTGGCTGGGCGAACTTATCACCGAGCAAGGGGTGGGGAATGGGATCTCGATCATCATCTTTGGCGGCATCGTAGCCCGCATCCCTCAAAACGTGGCGCAAGACCTGCGGACGAACCCATCCGGCCTGATAGCTTTCGCCATCATCGGCATCATAACGGTGGCAGCCATCGTCTTTATCTATGAGGGACAACGACGGATTCCTGTACAGTACGGCAAGCGCGTGAGAGGCACAAAGATCTATGGGGGTCAGAGCACTCACATTCCGATGAAGGTGAACTCTGCGGGCATGATCCCCCTGATCTTCGCATCCTCCTTCCTGATCCTGCCAGGGGTCATCGCCAATTACTTTGTATATGCCGAAAACGACGTGGTAGCCAGCTTTGCGCAGGGCATTGTGAACATCTTCAACCAAGAGCAGGTTTTCTATTGGATTCTGTATTTCATCATGGTAGTGGGCTTCACTTTCTTCTATACCGACGTTCTCTTCCAACAGCAGAACATGCCAGAGAACCTGCAGCGGCACGGAGGATTCATCCCTGGCATACGTCCGGGGGCGCGCACAGCCGAGTACTTGAATCGCGTGTTGCGGCGCATAACCCTGGTGGGCGCTTTGTTCTTGGGGGTGGTGGCCGTCCTGCCGTTCTTTGCCAGCACACTGACACCCATGCAGACCATGATTGTCACCAGCACAGGTCTGCTGATTGTGGTCGGTGTGGTCATAGACACAATGAAACAGCTAGAGGCACAGTTGCTCATGCGCCACTATGAAGGCTTCCTGCGATAGGTGTGAGGGAGGCAGATGAACGTTATCATGCTCGGCCCACCGGGCGCCGGCAAGGGAACGCAAGCGGCGATGTTGGCCGAGCGACTGGGGATTCCGCATGTGGCTAGTGGCGACCTCTTTCGCGAAGCGCTCCAGTCCAAGACGGAGCTAGGGTTGAAAGCGAAGTCCTACATGGATCGAGGCGAACTAGTGCCAGATGAGGTTACCATCGCCATGATCCGCGAGCGGCTACTCGAGACGGACTGCGATGAGGGAGTGATCCTGGACGGATTCCCCCGCACGATCGAGCAAGCCAAAGCTCTCAAGGAGCTCCTTGCCGAGCAAGGTAAGGTCGTAGACGTAGCGCTTTTCATCGATGCCTCCGAGGAGGAGTTGGTGAGACGACTCTCGAGCCGGTGGACCTGCCGCAATTGTCAGGCCGTTTACAACGTCATCTCCAACCCTCCGCGGGAGAAGGGTGAGTGTGACGTGTGTGGCGGCGAGCTCTATCAGCGTGACGATGACGTGCCGGAAACGGTGAGGAATAGAATTCGAGTCTACCGGGATCAGACCAGCCCTCTGATCGATTACTATCAGGGTGAGGAGTTGCTCACCACCATCGAGAGCAAGGGTGGCATAGAGCGTGTTCACCAGAGAATAGTGGAAGCACTCAAGATTCCGTAATGGTCATCAGGAAATCAGATCGTGAACTGGCGTTGATGCGCGAAGCAGGCAGGATTGTGGCCATCACTCACGCTCAGCTGGAAGACAGGATAAGACCAGGAGTTACTACCGCGGAACTGGATGCGCTGGCACACGAGACGGTCACCAGGCTGGATGCCACGCCCGCGTTCCTCGGATATCGAGGTTTTCCTGCCTCACTCTGCGTTGCCATCAACGAGGAGGTGGTCCACGGGATCCCCGGACCGCGAGTCCTTGAAGAGGGCGACATCGTGAGTATGGATTTTGGGGCCATCTATCGAGGGTATCACGGCGATGCGGCGGTTACCGTTGGGGTCGGCAAGATAAGTCAACAGGCTCAAGAACTCATCGACACAGCGCGGGGCGCGCTGGAAGCGGGGATAGCTCAAGCCAGGAAGGGCAGCTATCTAGGAGACATCTCGTGGGCCATTCAGAACTACGCTGAATCCCGCGACTTCTCCGTGGTGCGGCAGTATGTGGGACACGGTATCGGGCGGGACATGCATGAGGACCCTCAGATACCGAACTATGGGCAGCCCGGGAGAGGGATTGTCCTCAAACCAGGCATGACTTTCGCCCTGGAGCCCATGGTGAACATAGGAACCTATCTGACTCAAGTCCTGGAGGATGACTGGACGGTGGTCACCGATGATGGGGAGTTGTCAGCTCATTTCGAGCACACGATAGCCGTAACCGACGGGGAGCCCGAGATCCTGACTCGATTGTGGGAGAGTGTGCGATCATGAAAGTGAGACCATCGGTAAAGCGTCGCTGCGAGAACTGCAAGATCGTACGGCGCAGAGGTGTCGTGCGGGTGCTATGCAAAAACCCGAGACACAAGCAAAGGCAAGGCTAGTCTGGCGCGCCAGGCTCAGCAGCCTGCCCAGCAAGAGATAGGAGGACAAGAATGGCTAGGATCGCCGGCGTCGATTTGCCCAAGGGCAAACGAACTGAGATCGCCTTGACGTACATCTATGGCATCGGCAAGTCGACCAGCCAGAGAATCCTCACCCAAGCGGGGATTGACCCTGACATCAGGGTCAAGGATCTGACTGAGGAAGATGCTACCCGCATCCGAGTCATCGTTGACAGGGACTACAAAGTGGAAGGCGACTTGCGCAGAGAAGTGACCCAGAACATCAAGCGACTACAGGAGATTGGTTCGTATCGTGGGCTGCGTCACCGCCGCAACCTTCCGGTGCGCGGCCAGCGCACCAGGACCAACGCGCGGACCAAGCGGGGCGCAAGACGAACAGTACCTGGCAAGCGTCGGACCAGAGCCAAGAAGTAGTAAGGCACTGTACGCCCCCGGCGTCCACGCCCCTTCAATGCCTTGTAGAGGGGCGAATCTGGCTTTGTGGATAGGAGGAACAGGTGGCACGAAGGAAAGCAAAAAGACGGGGACCGCGGCGGGTCCGGAGGGACATTCCCCACGCACAGGCGCACATACAGTCGACCTTCAACAACACGATCATCACCATCACGGATGTGAATGGCGACGTGGTCACATGGAGCAGCGCTGGTACGGTCGGCTTCAAAGGCTCCCGCAAGAGCACACCCTATGCGGCACAGCTGGCGGCCCGACAGGTAGCTCGGCAGGCGATGGACATGGGCGTGAGGGAGCTGGATATCTTCGTCAAGGGTCCCGGCCCGGGCCGAGAAGCAGCGGTCCGCGCTCTGCAAGGAGAGGGAATGGCGGTCAGGTCTATCAGTGACGTCACGCGCGTGCCGCACGACGGCTGTCGTCCTCCGAAGAAACGACGCGTCTAGTCAGAAAGACGACTCAGCCAATCTTGAGATTGAGTCGCCAGAGGAGACAGAATGGCAAGACACACAGGCCCGGTTTGCAAGCTTTGTCGTAGAGAAGGGGAGAAGCTGTTCTTGAAAGGAGACCGGTGTTTCACGGCGAAATGTGCTTTCGACAGACGATCCTATGCCCCTGGTATGCATGGTCGTCTTCGGGCCAGATTCCGGCGCAAGACTACTGACTTCGGTATACAGCTGAGGGAGAAGCAGAAGGCGCGTCGCATCTACAGTGTCATGGAGAGACAGTTTCGACGCTATTTCAGGGAGGCCGAAAGGCGCAAGGGCCTTACTGGAGCGAACCTCTTGCAGATCCTGGAGAGCAGGTTGGATAACATCGTTTATCGCCTTGGCTTTGCCAGCTCTCGCGCCCAGGCTCGCCAACTTGTGCGGCATGGACATTTCGAAGTAAACGGAGGCAAGACCGATATCCCTTCCTATCTGGTCAAACCTGGTGACGAGATATCGGTCCGCGCCAAGAGCAAGGACAACGCATATTTCAGGAACGTGGTGCAGGAGATGGAACACCGTTTCCCGCCTGAGTGGTTGAGCGTGGACGTCAACACTCTGTCGGGGCGGGTGCTGGCTCTTCCCACTCGAGAAGAGATCGAAGCGCCACTGAATGAGCAATTGATAATCGAGTACTATAGCAGGTAGGACGGTTTCTCACAGGAGAAGCTGTTAGAGGAGGGACCCCTTGTTGCCCAATCTTGTTTTGCCGAAGATAGAGGTCGAAGCGATCACCGAACGATATGGGCGTTTCATCGTCGGGCCACTGGAGAGTGGCTACGGTGTCACGATCGGCAATTCCCTGCGCAGAGTTCTCCTTTCTTCCTTGCCTGGGGCAGCAATTACTTCCATCAGGGTAGATGGGATCCACCACGAGTTCTCACCCATACCCGGTGCCAGGGAGGATACCATGACCCTACTCCTCAACCTGAAGCAGGTGAGGATGAGGCTGCAGGGGGATGAGCCCGTACGACTACGACTTGAGGCGGAGGGAGAAGGCGTAGTCACAGCTGGAGACGTAGACTACCCGAGCGAGGTGGAGATTGTCAACCCGGAGCTCCATCTACTGACCCTGGACTCCAGCGATTCCAGAATCGAGATGGAGCTAGTGGCGGAGAAAGGACGGGGCTATAGCGCCAGCGAGGAGAGAGGTGCACTGCCCATAGGGGAGCTGCCAGTAGATGCCATATTCTCTCCCATTCGGAAGATCGCATACACGGTAGATAGAGTTCGCATAGGCGAGATTACCGACTTTGATCAGCTCAAACTTGACATCTGGACTGACGGAACTATCCAGCCTGAAGAAGCTCTCAGCACGGCGGCGCAGATGCTAGCCAAGCACTTCTCTCTGGTGGCCAACATCGGAGGAGTTCTGATCGACGAAGAGGAAGAGGCGGTGGAAGAAGGCATTCCTCCAAAGATATACGAGATGCCTGTCGAGGAACTCGACCTTTCTGTGCGAGCCTTCAACTGCCTGAAACGAGCCGGGATAACGAAGGTGGGCATGATTCTGGAGAAGTTGGAGAAAGGCGACGACGAGATCATGGCCATCAGAAACTTCGGGCGAAAGTCACTCGACGAGTTGAAACTGGCGCTGAGCGAGAAGAATCTCCTCCCTGAATCTGAAGAGGAAGAGAACGATGAGACATAGAGTAGCAGGTCATAGGCTGAAACGTTCTCGCGGTCACCGACGCGCACTATTCAGAAACCTGATCGCGGATTTGTTCCGACATCGACGGATAAGGACCACTGAGGCCAAGGCAAGGGCGGTGCGCGCAGAGGCTGAGAAGTTGATAACCGTAGCCAAGCGCTCGCTGGACAAAGAGAACGATGTCCATGAGCGGCGACAAGTGGCGCGTACAATCACCGACAAAGAAGTGGTACGAGAACTGTTCGACACCATAGCTCCTGAATACACGGACCGCCCCGGCGGGTACACACGGATCATCAAGCTCGGCCCACGGCAAGGTGACGCCGCTCCCATGGCTATCCTAGAACTGGTGGAGTGAGGTGTGTGAGAACCGGATGCTAGAGGGCTCATCTGGAAGCCGCAAGATCAAGGCCGTCGTGGAATACGACGGTACGAGATATGCAGGTTTTCAGCAACAGCCCGACCAGCCAACGATCCAAGGCGAAATAGAACGGGTGTTGGCCGAGGTCACACAGCAGGACACGAGAATCGTGGGAGCGGGCCGCACAGACGCGGGCGTGCATGCACGAGGGCAGGTCGTTCACTTTCTGACAGGCTGGAAGCGATCACTGGAGCAACTCCACAGAGCTCTCAATGCGTTGCTGGCAGATGACATCGCCGTCAGGGAAGTGGCTCGTGCGCCGTCTGATTTTCACGCCCGTTTCAGCGCGGTAGAGCGAAGATACCGGTACACGATCTTGAACCAGGAGATTCGCTCGCCGCTGGAGGCGCGGTATGCCTACCATCATGCCCAGCCCCTCGAAGAGGGAGTCATGGGACAGGCACTGGCATATCTCACTGGAACCCATGATTTTGCCTCCTTCGGCCAGCCAACTCAGGGAGAGAGTACAGTCCGCGAAGTTGTGCGCGCCAGTTGTGTCAGGGAAGGGAACCACATCTATGTTGATATGTCGGCCAACGCCTTTCTGCGACAGATGGTGCGGTCTATCGTAGGCACGCTATTGTTGGTTGGCAGAGGAGCACTTGCGCCTCTTGACGTGAGGAAGATACTTCAGGCCAGAGACCGAAGCTTGGCTGGTCCACCAGCTCCAGCTCATGGCCTTTGCCTGGTGAGAGTGAACTATTGAGGTATCAGAGATGAAGACGTATTCGCCGAAACCTTCAGAGGTCAAGCATGAATGGTATCTGGTGGACGCCGAAGGCAAGACACTGGGACGGCTGGCTTCGGAGATAGCCAAGGTCTTGAGGGGGAAGCACAAGCCCATCTATGCCCCGCATCTAGATACTGGGGATTATGTGATCGTCATCAATGCTGAGAAGGTCCACGTAACAGGCAATAAGCTGGATCAGAAGATATACTACCGGCATTCGGGCTATCCCGGCGGGCTCACGCGCATCACCCTGCGAGAGCAGCTGAAGAGACACCCCACGCGGGTCATTCGCTCCGCAGTCAAGGGCATGCTGCCTCACAACAGACTGGGGCGGGCCATGATGAAGAAGCTGAAGATCTATGGAGGCGACAGTCATCCCCATCAGGCCCAAGAGCCCAAGCCCCTAGAGTGGTGAGTTGGCGGGACTGCGTGCCTGCAGGGAGAAATACGTTCGGAACTGCACACAAGGAGGTCATGAGTAGTGGCGGAAGAGACCGAGCTTACGGAAGGGGCGAAAGCGCCAGAAGTAGGTAAACATATGGAAGAAGTACCACAGGCTGCCGACGCGGCGGAGGTCAACGAGGTACAAGAAGCCGAGGCGCGGGAGGCAGTTGAAGTCGCAGAAGGAGCGGAGCCACCGGGAGCGGAAAAGGAGCTGGCTGAGGAACCGGATATTCCGCAGGCGCCATCGACTGAGGAAATCGAAGCCGTGGAAGAGGCAGCCCCTCTAGAGGAGACCGCAGCTGAGCCAGAGACCACCGAGCCTCTGGAGGCCGCCGAGGTTCCCGACTTGATGGACGAGATATCCCGCGGACCCGACTTCTACTACTATGGCACCGGGCGACGAAAGACGGCCACGGCTCAAGTGCGGCTTCACCCGTCGAAGGAGCCTGCCATCATCGTGAACGACAAGGCGGTAGAAGAGTACTTTTCCCGCCCTACCGATGTGCTGCACCTAAAGAGACCGCTCCAGGTGACCGCCACAGAAGACACGTTCAGGATAACCGCCAAGGTGCAGGGGGGCGGCCCCTCTGGACAGGCAGGAGCCATCCGTCACGGTATCGCCAGAGCCCTAACGAAAGCGAATCCGGAACTGCGCCGCACGCTGCGAAGAGAAGGATCTCTGACTCGAGACCCGCGTATGAAAGAGCGCAAGAAGCCGGGTCTCAAGAGGGCCAGAAAGGCACCGCAGTACACGAAACGATAAAGAGGGCTGTAGCCGGATCTGAGGCGTCGTGCCAAAGCACGGCGCCTTTTCTTTGCTCAGTTCACAGAGCCCCAGAGATAGCCTCCCTGAAGCGCGAGACCTTGAGGAGTGCACATGGCGTCTCGCCTTGCGGGCTAGAACCAATAGAGGATGGCCAAGACGGCGCCGCCCCACAGCAGGTTGTTGATCACCAACGGTGGATCCCTGATCAGCATCTCCTCGGGGCTGCCCGGCAGGTCTGGCCGCTGCATGAGCAGCAGATAGCGGAACACGCCGTACAGGACGAAGGGGATGGTGAGCATCATGCCCTTGTTCTCAGGCACGTGAGCGCCCCAGAAAGTATAGAGGGAATAGGCGATGACCGTGGAGGAGGTGACCACCGCGATCATCTCTACAAGAAGGAGGGTGCCATAGTCGGCGAGGACCTCGCGGTGCTCGGGAGCAAGGTCACCCAGTACGATCAACTCCTGGCGGCGCTTGCAGAGGGCCATGAAAAGCGCTAGGAAACTGCCGCACACATAGAGCCACGGTGAGAAGTTGGTGGCCCCTGCGACTACCGAGCCAGCCATGACCCTCAGGATGAAGGCGGCGGCTATGGCCAAGACGTCCAAGACGACGAATCTGGTGAATAGGAGGGAATAGCCGATCTCAACGACTATGAATACCGCACATGTCAGGGCGAAGCGATAGTCCACGACGACGGCGACGGCCAGGCTAACTAGGGCTAGTACAATCGCCCCCCCTAGGGCCCAGGACTCTTTGAGCCTTCCGGAAGGCAAGGGCCGATCTCGCTTCCTCGGATGGAGCTTGTCTCTCTCCGCATCCACCACGTCGTTGATCAGGTACGCAGCGCTGGAGAGAAGACATAGGCAGAAGAAAGCCACCAGTGCTCGCACTATCAGACTGGGGACCACCAGCTTCATCCCAAACACGAGGGCAGAGAACATGAACAGGTTCTTGAGCCACCGTCTGGGATGCATGGCAATGATCAATGCTATGATCAATTCACCGGCTCCTACAACGTGTACAAGATCAACACCACAGTGATGCCCCAGCAGAGGTTGCTGATGACGAATGGGACATCCTTGATGAGTATCTCCTCAGGGCTGCCGCCCAGATTCCTCTGGTAGATCAGGTACAGGTAGCGAAAAATGCTGTAAAGGAAGAAGGGAATGGTAAGCATCATGCTCTTGTTGGCAGGGAGGTTCTCAGCCGAGAACGTGTAAAGAGAATAGGCTATCACCGTCGCTGATGTCACCAACGCCATCATCTCGTCCAGCAACTGGGGGGAGTACTCTTGCAGTACCTTGCGATGTCCAAGGGCGTTGTCTTCAAGAAGTAGCAGTTCGTTGCGCCGTTTACCCAGCGCCAAGAACAAGGCCAGGAGTGTGATGCACACGTAGAGCCAGGGTGAGAACCTTTCGGCTTCAGCCACCACAGCACCGGCCGCCACGCGCAAATCGAAACCGGCCGCAATGATCAACACATCGAGAATCACAACGTCCTTCAAGCCGAAAGAATAGAACAACTGGATCGCGAAGTACAACAGAGCAACGAGGCCAAACAGTGGATCAAGATGGAATGACAAGGAAAGAGCGATGATAGGAAGGACGACGGCCGCACTCACGGCCCACGTTGTGCTCAGTTTGCCCGATGGCAGTGGACGGCCGCGCTTGACAGGATGCTGTTGATCCTTCTCAATATCCGTCAGATCGTTGATCAGATAGACGGCGCCCGAGAGGAGGCAGAAGAGGAGGAAGGCGAGCGTGGTTCTGGCAACATAGACGACATCGAGGAGCTTGATATCGAAGAGCAAGGGGGCGAAGATGAAGAGATTCTTCGTCCATTGCTTAGGACGCATGGTGATCAACAGCTGCCTAAACATGGGAACCATCATAACCCATTGCCCGGCAACAGTCAACCGTTTGACTTTTGCCCCTGGCAGGGATACGCTAACATGATGCACAAGACCCGGCTTGACACATTGCTGGTAGACAGGGGCTTGGCCGAAAGTCGTCGGAAGGCGCAAAGCCTGATCATGGCTGGTCAGGTGTTGGTGGACGATCACGTCGTGGACAAGCCGGGCAAGCGCGTCCCCGAAGACATTAGCGTGACCGTCCGCGAGGGACTTCAGTATGTTAGCCGCGGTGGCATCAAGCTAGAGCATGCCCTGTCCCGCTTTCGGGTGGACGTGACGGAGAAGATCGTGGCTGATGTTGGAGCGTCCACCGGCGGCTTCACCGACTGTCTCCTGCAACAAGGCGCACGTACAGTTTATGCCATTGACGTCGGATATGGGCAGTTGGCCTGGCGATTGCGCCAGAATCCACGGGTCGTCGTCCTTGAGCGCACGAACATCCGGCACCTGCACAGTCTGCCTGATCCAATCGACGTCGCCACTGTCGATGTAGCCTTCATCTCCTTGAGCCTCGTCTTTCCTCCAGTTACGGAATTACTCCAACCACAAGGCGAAATTGTAGCTCTGGTCAAGCCCCAGTTCGAGGCAGGGCGGGAGCAAGTTGGCAGAGGCGGTGTTGTGAAGGACCCTGATGTGCACCGGGCCGTCCTGGAAAAGGTCGCAACCTCGGCCCTGGCTGCGAGACTACGAGTACGCGGACTCGTTCCCTCCCCGATAAAGGGCCCGTCGGGAAACCTCGAATTCTTCCTGCATCTGAGCAAGGATGAGCAGCTGGAGGACATCGCAATCGAGCAAGCTGTCCGGGTCGCCCTGTCGGAGGCGGAAACCCTGTGACACGCACAGGGCAGTAGAGTACTCAGATACGCCGAGGCGTGTACCGTGGAAATCGTCGAGGTGGAACACAGCTCCATAGAAGACTTCCTCAACCGCGAATGGAAGCCAGAAGACGACCGCCGCTTCGGATTCTACGACCCGACGATGTGGGACGTTCAGCGATTCGCTCTGGCAGCCTACGAAGGTGATAGGATCGTCGGAGCCGCAGTCTTCAAGATCGAAGCTGGACTGGGGAAACTGTCCCAGATGATCACAGCTGCGGATTATCGAGGACGAGGGATTGGCAAGGCTCTCCTCGCGGAAGTGGAGGACACCTGCCGCCGCGAGGGATGTCACAAGATCAGCTTGAAGACATACTGGAACTCCGCAGTACAACGATTCTACGAGAGACAGGGTTACCTGGTAGAAGGCGTGCTGCGTCGTGATCTGCACCGTGCGGATATGTGTCAGATGCGAAAGTTCCTGTGACACGCAAGCACTCTCTGCCATTGACAAACGCCAGAACCTGCCCTAGAATTGCCCCGATTAGCTGCCACAGGTGACACGATGTCCTCATGATACTCCTCCTGCCCGTGACCATCCTTCTGCTAGGTGTCGTCGCCCTGCCCGTGATTAGTATAAAGACTCGCGCTCGGGTCACACACATCGTGGCCCTCGTCATGGCAGGGACGTATCTCCTGATCACCGCGTCTCTCCAATGGTACCAGCCGGTCACCATCACCGTTCCACTGTGGCAGCCGGTGCCCCTTTTCGGCGCAGAGTTGGGCTACCATGCGGATAGCCTATCCCTCCTATTTGCCTTGCTGACAGGCTTGGGTTTGCTCGCAGGAATCCTCTCCATGGATGATCTCGCCAGGTCGAAGGATGACCTCAGCCATCTTTACAGGGGCATCTTCCTCGTGGCTGCAGGCGGAGCGAGCCTGGTCTTCTCGGCCGATCTCCTCACGCTTTGTTTGAGCTGGGGCTTCCTCGACTTAGGGTTGGTGTTCCTCACCGGCTTTCTTCACCGTGGGAAGGCGCCCTCGCGAACGGGGCTGAGGTTGCTCATCATCAACTACATTGGCGGGATAGCCCTGTTGGCTTCGCTGCTGCTATTGGAAGCACTGGGGGAGTCCTTCTCTCTGCGGGCGCCGCTCCTACCTACGAAGGTCTTCGCCCTGCTTCTGCTGGCCGCCCTACTGCGGCTCGGCTTGTATCCCGCGCTGGTTGCGCTGCCCTCCGATCTGGAGATGAACCTGCCGACGCTCATCACATGGTATGTGACCCCTCTAGCCGCCGGCGGTTATCTATTGGCTCGAGTGCTCACCCCGGGCTCTGTGGCGTCGCCGCCAAGCAGGGAAGTCGTTCTGCTCGTAGGAAGTCTGGCCCTGGTTCTCAGCCCTTTTCCTCTCTGGCTTGAGACGAGTCTACGGAGGACTGCGTCGTACATTGTCCTGAATCAGGTAAGCTATCTGGCCCTCGCAAGTACCGTTCCAGCCTCTCATTCGAAGATCATCATCTCCTCCCAGGCGATGAGCCTGACGATGGGTCTGACCCTGCTATTCCTGGGCCGGCAGGCTTCAAGAGAAGCGATGGCACGTCCCTACGACCTCTGGACGCGAAGCTGCACACTTGTTGGTGTTGCCACATTGGTGGGCACGCCTCTGACCCTGGGGTTCGTAGGTCGGCTGTCTCTCTACCAGTCCCTCCTGGAGTCGGGCCTGGGCCCCCTCGTCCTCCTAAGTCTGCTGGCCAACGGCTGGCTGCTGGCGCCGCTGCTGAAGATGTTCATCACACCTGGGTCGGAGGCCACGGGCGAGGGCGAGGTGCGACCCCTGCTACTGGCGGCCATGACCGGCCTCGCCATCCCCGTGGTGATCATGGGCGTCTATCCCACGTTGATGGGGCACCTTGCCGGACTGCATGGCGCTCCTTCCGCCATTCTTGCCGTGCCCATCCTAAGCTTCTCCCCAGAGTCAGCTTTCCCTCTGGTTTTGGCTGTGGGCATGCTGCTGTCGCTCGCCCTGGGGTACTTCATGTACCTCAAAGGGGCCACAATCGTTGCTCGGGCCGGCACCTCTCTGGAGACACTCAAGATGGTCGCCCAGGTGGAGTGGTTCCATGGCGCCGTCGGCTGGACCGCGCATCACATAGCTTCGATCCTGGAGCAGTTCGGCGGTTTCTTCGAGGGAGGACGATCTCTCGCGTGGATTCTGCTTTTCGCCACTCTGGTCAGCCTCCTACTTCTGAGTAGCTAAGAGGTCGCGATGGACGCACTACAGCATATCTTCCTCAGCCTATCTTCCCTCTCGCACGTTGAGCTGATGGTCGGGCTGCTCATCACGGGTACGGTGATCACCGTCTTTGAAGATTGGAGGCTGAGTCTCTGGGCGCTGCTGGCTCAGTATGTCCTGGCCAGCTTGCTCCTCGTCCGCGTGATGCCCTTGGGCGTGGCACTGATCAAAGTGATCGTGGGAGGCATGATCTGCCTGATTCTCTATCTCACGGCGCGGCATGTGCACTGGGGGCGGGAGTCAGCAGCCGCGGAAGGCTACTATGCGCTGCCATCGGTGGTCCCCTTGTTCGATGTGTTTCCAATGAACGTGTCGTTTCGACTGCTCGTAGCTCTGCTGGCTGCGGTAGTGACTTATGCTCTGGGCACCAAGTACCCCTTCGTTGCCGAGCCTTTGGGCATCTCCCAAGCCTGTTGCTGGCTGGTTGCGATAGGCCTACTCGTCGTCATCCTGGCCAGAGACCCCTTCAAGGCTGGCATAGGTCTCCTCACCTTCCAGGCAGGGTTCGAAGTTCTCTTCGCCGCCTTAGAGAACAGTCTGAGCGTCGCCGCTTTGCTGGGAGCCGTCAATCTGCTTGTTGCTCTGGCCATATCCTACCTTACAGCAGCGCAGATCTCCCATTCCGCCGAGGACGGCAAGAGATGAACCTTCTGCTCCTCTTGATCTTTACACCGCTGGTAATGGCGATTCCGGTGTACTTGCTGAGACGCTACTGGACCGTGGCCGTCTTCACCTCGCTGGGCACGATCTTGAGTCTGATAGCGATCTGCAGCCAGACTCCACTGGATGAGCCGTCTTACATCATGGGTCGCGAATTGGTATTGGGCGATTTCAGCCGCGCCCTTGTCATGTTCCTTCTTAGCCTCGCTAGCCTGATGATCCTGTACACCTGGCGGGTGCCTCAAGGCTGGGCATTCTCTCCTTCTTTACTAGCGATTTTGGGTCTCCTGAGCGCAGCAATCATGATCCGCACCTTCCTCATTGCGGTCCTCCTGTTCGAGATGGCTGGTCTCATCTTCGTCTTCATGGTCCATGGAAGGCGGCCCGCCCCCTTGGGGACCGCCATAGGCTACGTTGTCCCTCTGGTGATAGCTACCCCTTGCCTGCTGATGGTATCCTGGCTGACGGAGAGCTATGCTCTGAACCCTGATAACCTTCTTCTGATCCGCTTCACCGTCATCGCCCTCTCTCTCGGGTTCGGCATTCTGCTAGGGGCGGCGCCTCTCCACTCCTGGTTACCCTCGGTGGCTGGCGGGGCGCCCTCAATGGCGAGTGCGACACTCATCTGTATCCTCAGCACAACGGTTCTGGCCCTGCTGCTGGGCGTACTCAACATCCACCCGTGGCTGATAACCGACTCCCCTATACTGTCCATCATCTATCTCTCCGGCTTATTGACAGCGCTGGTAGGCGGAGTACTGGCCTTCGCTCAACGGCAGCCAGGCTGGTTGCTGGGCTATGCCGCAATCGCGGACACGGGCTTCGTGCTGGTGGGATTGGGCACGGGCTCGCTGACCGGTGTGACCGGGGCGCTGGCGCACCTCGTCAACCGCTCCCTGATGATCCTGCTGATAACCATGAGTATGGGGACACTGAGTGTCTACCTGAAGGAAGGGACTGTTTCCACGCTACGCGAGGCATTGAGACACACTCCGGGGAGCATTATCGGTTACACCGTCGGCGGCCTGGCCCTGGGCGGTTTTCCCCCTTTCAACGGGTTCGCCACCCGCTGGCTCATCTATCGCTCCCTCCCTGGGGATGACCTTATCTACCAGGGGGCTCTCTTGCTGGCCGGCGTCGGTGTGGTACTGGGATATGTCAGATCTCTGACCCTCATGCTGCGGCCCTCGGCGAAGGTAGCGGCGGAGCGGGAACCCCTTCTACTCACAGTCATGACCCTGTCGCTGGCCGCGCTATGTTTACTGCTGGGACTGGTTCCTGGATTGATAGTCGAGCCCCTGCTGGACATCGTGCAAAGGATGGCCTTCATTCGGGGAGGCTAGCGGGTCTTGCCAGCCGATGTGTGCGTTGCTATAATCAACTCAGAGCAACGAGGTGTGAAGCGGCGATGGCCGACAGTCTCCAGGAGATACTGGTCGAGCTGGCTGACCGAGGCCTGAAGGTCATGTTTGTGGCCTATCCTGATGCCTGCCGTGCCTGCCGGAAGCTGCAAGGTCGCGTATTTGACCCTGTTGAAGCGCCGGCCATCCCTGTGGACGAGTGCCTGACGCCGCCCTGCCGGTGTCGGTACGAGGCGTATGATCCCCGAGTCGTGGTTGCCAAACTGCTGGCCGCGGGCGTAGATGCGGTCAAGGAGAAAAGGCTGGAAGATGCGAGAGAGATGCTCTTCCAGGTAATTGACCTGGATGAGCGTAACGACAAAGCCTGGCTGTGGCTCAGCGGCGTGGTAGAGGGCACGGACGAACGTATCATTTGTCTGGAGAACGTGCTGACCATCAATCCCGACCACGAGTTGGCGAAACAGGGGTTGCGTCACTTGCTGACTCACAAGAGAACGGTATCAGCAGGTGAGGAGGCCGCCAGGAAGATCAAAGAGGCCAGAGATGCGATCGATCACCTTCGGACCGCCGAAGTGAACATGATGAGTCTCAGAGAGACGACACCGGTGGCGCCAACGGCTCCGACACGAGAGGAGGACAGGCACATTCAAGTGCGGACGTCACCGGTGTCCGAACCGGCGGCCGCTCCAGGACCACCCCTTGACTTGGCGATGGTGTTGCTTCTTGTGCTTCTAGCGGTATCAGTCGTCGTCCTCGTTGCGGCGGCGTCGACATTTTCCGGCACATGGCTGAGGTGACAAATGAAACCTAGTTCCAGGCTTGCTGTAATCATTGTAGCCATAGTGGGAGGTTCCCTTCTGGCATTCTGCGCCGGCATCGTATTCACATTGGCAGTGATCATGCCCGCCCGACGAGAGACCGGACAAGCGCCGCTCGGCACCTTTGAGCCCACCGTTGAGGCGTCGGCGTCCCAGCCGATCAGACCCAGTCCCACGAAGACCCTCGTGGAGCCAAGGCCCACGGCCACCTACGCCATCATCATCCTCACCCCTGCACCGACCGCGGAGCCCACGCCGAGCAGCACACTCGTGCAAAGCCCCGCTCCCCCGGCCTCACCAACTCCTCGGCCCGGCTTGCCCTTCTACTACGTGGAAGGAAGCAGGATCGAACAAGATAATTGCTTCTCCATGTACCTCAAGGGCCTTGTGATTGACGCGAACGATGTCCCTCTCGATGGAGTCACGATACGATGGGAGCGTTGGCAGGTTTCTGAGTTCTACGTGAGTGGGTCAGATCCAACCGCTCCCCGTGGCCAATGGACTTTTGACTACATGCCAGGGGATCGCCACATGCCAACTGATTTTGTTCTCCAAGTAGTAGAGAGCGAGGGAAACCTCAAACCCCTATCCGACCCCTTGGTGATACACTACGCAGGTTGCAGCATTAACGGCCAGATCACCCGCATCGTGTTCAAGCGGCGATAGCGGGCACGGCAGCCATGAAAGGCGTCATCGTTGACCGGTGAGAGGGACAGACCACGACACCCGGACTACATCCCGCCCCGCGCCCATTGGGACAGAGCGGACTTGAGCTCCGACTTCTGGCTGGAGGACGAGCACCCAGAGGAGATCATCGTCCACGACGAGGCGACCATGGCCAGGCTGGGGATAGAGCCTCAAGAGTTAGCCCGGAAGATGGCGTGGGCCGTGGAGCTATCTCGCCAGAAAGAGCACTACTGCAAGACCTTCACGTACGACAGGTTCACTGTCTCCAGCGCCTACTACCGCATGTCCGTGTCTTGCCCTCTTTGCGGCGGCGAAAGCGGCAACGGCGAACTGCTCATCATTGACGACGTCGCGGCTGAGGAGCTCTTCTTCCCCTCGCTGATGCCCCACCTGGTATCTGCTCACCACTTTTTCGAAAGCCCTGCCAGCGTCTATGGGGTAGAGCCGGAAGCAGCAGATAGGGTCCTCAGGCACTTCCCTGCCCCCGACGCCTTCCTATATACCCCAAAGGTACCAGAATGACTCGCACCGCTTCAAGGGGCGTCCAACCGGTTTGATGGCTGGGGTGCTGGGCGTGCTCTAGGGTTGCTTTGCGCCCTTGCACCAAAGCTGGAGCCCTATCTTGCTGCGGGCCTGTTGCGTGCCGTTTGACTGTCGGCAAAGCCGCTCCGGTAGGCTACCAGCACTAACCTGACGTAGGCAGGTAGAACAGAATTCTAGTGCCGCCGCCCGGCTTCGAGTTGACGGACAGCCACCCGCCCAGAAGTGCGGCTCTCTCTTGCATCCCCATCAGCCCGAAGCGGCCGCGTTCCGTCAACGCGCTGAGTGTCTCCGGCGGCTCAAAGCCAATACCATCGTCCTCGATGGAGACACTGACGGCGTCTGATTCGAACCGCACCCTCACTTCAGCTCGGGAGGCCTCGGCGTGCTGCCCCACATTGTTCAGGGCCTCTTGTACAATGCGGAAGGTGGCCAACTCGACATCTGCGGGCAGGCGATGGACAGTTCCGTCAACTTTCAGGTTGACCGCGATGGCCTCGCCGACGGCCAAATCATCCGCCAGTTTCTCCAGGGCGGGAATCAATCCCAAGTCCTCCAGATATACGGGCCGCAGGTCGCCGATGTAGCGGCGCAGATGATCGATGATGGAGTAGGTCATCTCGCGCAAGTCTGCCAGCTTCTCACGTGCAGGCTCCGCAGTAGCAGGTAGATCCCTCTGTACTCTCTCTAGCTCCTGCGAGAGTACGACCAACGACTGCACAGTGTCGTCGTGCAGTTCGTGACCGAGGCGCAAGCGCTCATCATCCTGGGCCGACGTTACCGCAGCTGCATAACTGCGCATGGCGGTCTGGTAGTTTCGCACTCGGTCTGCCATCTCATTGATAGTGATCCGCAGTTCATCGATTTCCGCAATCCCACCGACCGGATCGCGAGCGGCAACGAAATCACCCTCGGCGATCTTGCGGGCGCTATGCCGCAGGTCCTCCAAAGGTTGGAGCACCTGACGCACCCCCAAAGCGATAGTCATAAGGGCCCCCAAGGCGATTAGGAGCACAACTAGGGGCGTGATCTGGGAATAGCGCATCATGGGAGCCAGTAGGTCGTTCCATGGCTCCTGAACAATCACCATCCATCCATCTTGGCCCAGGGGAGCGTGCGCCAGCACCATTGGCTCCCCAGCCAAATCCTGATGGACGTGTGCGCCAGCCTCGGCCATGTCGGTGCCGTCCATGCGCAAGTGGATGGCTGCCTCGCTTTCCAGCTGGACGCGGTTGGGAGGATAGAGGACGGCCCCCCTGCCGTCGATCAGATAGGCCTCTCCCGCACTGCCCACTGTCAAGTCCCTCAGCGTATGCTCTGCACCGCAGCCCTCCGGCGAGAACGCGCCGACCAGCGCGCCGCCCTGTCCCACCCCGGCAACAACCCAAGCCGCCACGGTGCGACGCGAGCTTGGCTCTTCCCAGGTAATCAAGAGCGCCGGCGACTCCCCCAGACTTTCTTGCTCCAAGTACGGCATCACCTGCTGCATCCTGGCCGTCCACACCTCGGTATCTGGCCAAGCGCCAAGCAACTCGCCATCCCGCGTCATTAGGGCAACGCCTTCATCAAACGCATCTAGCTGCGGCGAGTATTCCTGGAGCAGCACAGGATAGTCGGTGGGCTCTAGATCACGGAAGCGTCCCTGATCGCGAAGGTTTTCCAAGTCATGGAGACAGTTATGTAGACCCTCTTCGATTCCCTTGGCGGCTAGCTTCGCGAGTGCGAGATCCCTGTTCTCCACCAAAGCCCTCATTGCTCGCTGGTGGCTGTATATGCTGGTGAACGACAAAAGGAGCAAGATGGCCGCCACCGGAAGCACTATCCAGAGCAACATCTGACTGCGAAGATCGCCCCCCAACCTCTGCAGCCAGTCCTTCATAGCCATACTGAGCCGTCACTCCACCCTGTCGTCCAAAGTAATCCACCCCTCATGTACGGCTTTTAACACAGCCTCGGTGCGAGTGCCGACCTGCAGTTTGGAGTAAGCTCTGGCCAAGTGGCCTTGAACGGTACGGCTACTGATTCCCAGTTCCCGCCCGATGGCTCTGTTAGTGAGACCTTTGCCCGCCAAACGAAGGACCTCCAGTTCGCGCTCTGTAGGCCTCTCCACAACCTCATCAGCCTTCATCGCCAGGCGACCTGCCCGCACTCGCTCCATGAGCTTTCTGGCCACGGTTGGATCAAGAGCCGGCTCGCCCTCGGCAATACGGCAAACTGCCTGTATCAATTGAGCGGAGTCGGCAGTCTTGAGGATGTAGCCATCAACTCCCGCCTGGACGAGCGCAAAGACGTAGGGATCATCATCATAGGCGGTGAGTACCAGTATCCTGACCCGGGGGTGCTCGGCCTTGATCAGCCGTGCCAGGTCGACGCCAGAGATCTTGGGCATCCTGATGTCTAGTATGGCTATGTCGGGCTGATGCTCGGCCACAAGTTCCAGCGCCCGCTCACCGTCTTCCGCCTCAGCCACGACCGTGATATCGCCGCTTTCCTCCAAGAACCGACGGATCCCCTGTCGCACAAGAGCGTGGTCATCGGCCAAGATTACTCTGATACTTACCACGGCCATGCCTCCCGCACCATTCACCAGAACGACCACCGCCTACATGATCGCAGACCGCCATCGATCAGCCCACCACTGTGCGATAGAGTGGCGCGATGACATCGCCCGCCCGGGGGCACTGCCCCGTCCGGGGTCAGCGCGATTGGTCTAGGCGCTGGTCCGACAGCCAGCCAGGACCATGCTGACCGACAGCACCATCCGGAGGGTGTCAAACAAGTCGTGTGTAGACCATGCTGGACCGATTGTCAGACGGTTCCACACCTACAATGAGGCCCTGACTCCTCATTCAGCTGCCACTTCCACCGAGTTCCGCCTCGATGATCCGTTCAAACACATCAAAGGGCTGTGCCCCAGACAGCGGTTGTCCGTTGATCAGGAAGGCCGGCGTGCCCCTGACGCCGAGCGACTCGGTCAATGCGGTCTCGGCGCGAACAAGCGAGCTGTACCTGTCCGCGTCCAAACACGCACTGAAAGCTGCCACGTCCAAGCCCAAATCCGCCGCGGACTGCTTCAGACCGTCCGCGCCCCGCGTGGCCCTGGCATATAGCAGGTCGTGATAGGCCCAGAATGCGCCCTGTTCGGCGGCACATTCGCTGGCCTCAGCCGCCTGCTGCGAGTGCCGTCCCAAGACCACGAAGTGCCGATAGCCGAAGCGGACCAACCCCGTCTGTACATATTCTTCATCAATCTGGCGCAACGCGCCAGTGGCGAACAGCCTGCAGAATCCTCACTGAAAGTCGCCGAACTCGATGATGGTCACGGGAGCGCTGGGATCTCCTTTGAAGTGGCGTGTTTCGGCAGCCACGATGTCCATGAGTGTCGGCGTGGCCGTGCCGCTGGACGAAGCTCCGGCACTGCCTGTGGGGCTCACTGCTGTTGGGGTGAGTGACTCGGATGTCGCCACCGGCCCATTGCCACAGCCGACAAGTACCATAACCAGCACCACGACCGCGAGTGCCGTCAAGAGTCCACTCCGCGCTGCACGCCGCACGCCCGTAGACATCGCTGCAGCCATCTCATGAGAACGACCTTTCGAATATCCCGTCAAGTTATTCTCCGCCCTTCCTAATGTCTCCAGAATGTGACTTTGCTGCAACCAGCAGGAAAGCGATCTGCCTGCTGGGACGCACTCACTCCTCTTGCGTGGAGGTCAGCAAATCCTCCAACACCGCGGTGAGTTGTTCCTCGGTAGGCGACCCAATAAAGACCTTGGCGATCTCTCCCTCCTGCGTGATGACAAAGGTCTCCGGCACCCCCTGGACACCGTAAGCCTTCGCGATGCGACTCCGCGGGTCCGGCCCGTTCGGATAGGTTATCCCAAACTCCTCGATGAACCTCAACGCTGGCGCTTCGGTGTCCTGATAATCCACACCTATGACGGTGACTCCCGCCTCGCCGTAGCGTTGCCAGGCGGACTCCAGAATCGGGGCCTCATCCCGGCACGGTGGGCACCAACTGGCCCAGAAGTTCAGCACCACCACCTGTCCGCGCAGCTCACTCAGGGAGAGTTGACTCCCATCGAACAGCTTCAAGGTGAAATCAGGTGCAGGGCCCTCTTGGAGTGGCCCCGGCCCCCTTGAAGTGACCCCGTAAGCTAGAGAGCCCAGCACGACAGCCGCCGCTGCAACAAAGACGAAAAGCCGAGCAGACCGCCTCCGCGATCTCTCAGCGCCAAGCTGCCCTTGCTCCGGTCTTCCCCCCTCTGCTTCCGCTGGTTTCTTGGTCTGCATTGCTCCACTCATTCTCTGACCTGTGATTGACAAATCGCGACTCAAGTCACGGTAGCCAATAGACCTCCTATCGGCGCCACCGTCCTCGTAGCCCCCTGATGACCCTGGGTCGGGTATCGTCATCACAGGCGCTCCTCAAGGAGGGACATGGCGGTGCGTTGCGGTACGAGACGTTGGCCAAACCAGAGACCATGGTTATCGTCCGCCCCAAAGATGAGCCTTCTCGCGGCACAGACACAACTCATACGGTGGGTGATCGGAATCCCATCCAACGGGGGTATCCCCATCCCACGGGGCAGCCAATCTAGTTTTCCGGCTACCGTCATCATATCACCAAGGCTGCCTCTGTCACAACCAGGACCGCGCATCGATGCGCAGTGACACCAGACATTACTGGGCTAAGCCTCGATCTCCTTTCGGAGTTCTCGGATCGCGTCGGCCAAGGTAATCACACCTATGGGGTGCCGACCGCCCTCGGCCGGGCCGCAGACCACCAACTGGTGGATATCGCTAGCCACCATTCTCTTGATCGCTTCCTGTAAGCTGACGCTGTTGGGAAGCCATATCAACCTCTCCCTGGGAGTCATTATGTCGCTCACTGGCTTGTCTGCCCAATCCGGGTCGCTGAGGTAAGCCTTCACGACATCTATGCGTGCCGCCAGTCCCACTACGTGCCCGTCTCCTTTCCTGACCACGACAACGAAGTTGTGCTCTTCAAGGGCGAAGAGCAGCTCAGCCAAAGACGTTTCCGGGTAGCAGCTCACAATCGGGTGAGTGCTTGCCTGCCTTATAGTCTGCTCTAATGCACTGGCGCTCATGACATATGTCTCCTCTCTTCTTGCCAGTCAGCTATCGGGCGTTCTCTCAGGCCCTGAATCAAACAATGCAGACCGTTCCGAGTGCCACATCGCCGTCTTGCCTCAGGCAGCGGTCGCAACGCCACCTGCGGTGCTTGCGAGGAGTAGGTCCCCGTGATATTGACGCCCATTTGGATGTCGACCGCGTGGCTGCGGCGAATCTCCGCTCTCACCGCAGCCGAGTGCTCCCAGCAAGGCCATGATCACCAGAACCGGGAGCAAACTGAACCTTCTGTGTCTTTTCACCTGTGCTTCCTTTGACCACGCATTCAGCCCACTCGCTGTCGACGAAATCGCTGATGCCCTAGACCCACCACATCACCTCCTCTCCGCGTCATCAGATACGCAGCAAAGCCCGCCATCCAACTCCGCATCTTTGGCGTGTATGTGCCCGCGATGCGCTCGATCTCGAGATGCTCACCAAAGCGGCGCTGGGCCTCGCCTGGCACGAACGCTTGCTCGAAAAGGACAAATCTTTCCCACCAGCGCTGCGGCCACTCGAAGCACCACAGCAGATAGCGGCTGCCTGGATGGGTCAGCGGCACCACATTCTGGACGTATAGGTCTCGATCTATCTGGCCCAGGTCGTCCACCGTGCCATAGTCCACTAGGAAGTCATACTTCCCATTTACTTTCCGAAGATTGGTCAGGTCGTCCACTACAAACTGTACGTCTGCTCCGGCAGTGTTCGCTTTCTGCCTCGCTTTCTCGATGACCGGGGCAGCGAAATCCACACCGGTGACCTCAAACCCGTGCTCCGCCAGGAACACGGCGTTGGCTCCTGTGCCACACCCGAGATCGATCGCTCGGCAAGGGGCGGTACGTCCGCCCTCCACCAGCCCCGCAAGTTCCTCGCGAGGACCCACTTCTCAGGAGATGTGGAAATGTCGATAGCCAAACTCGTAGATCCGCTTGTTCATGGCACGTTCGTTAGTCGCGGTGCGTTGTTGTCAGACAGCGAGTATCAAGGGGATGCCCCTGCTCACACCGAATCGGTACCCGGCAGAAAAGCGGAAGGTGGCCAACGCAGTCGAATGTGTCATCTCCTGGGTCGCCATGTCCCAAGGCCTGCTCTAAGTCTCGGCTTCCAGCAAGTCCCTCAGGTTGCTGAGAGAGGCTTCAAGCTGTCGCCGAACCATTCGGATAGCGAGTGGCTCCGCCAACTTGACGAACCCGCCGGGCTCTCCTTCGACGAGCATCGTGACTTTCGTCCGACCGTTCAGGGCCTCAAAGAGGAAGCCACCCTGGAACTCTGGAACCGGTCCCGACGTAGCCTTCCACCCGTGCTTATTGGGCGCCTCGTGCTCTGTGATCTCCCCTGCTGTCTCAAGTCGGCGACCCAGCATTTGCGCCACGTAGGTGTACCGCGACCCTACCCCGAGTGGCCCTTCAGAAGTCACCTTCGCTTCCAGGAGCCCCGACTACCACTGCATGTGAGTGTCATAGTCAGTCACGTACGCGAAGACCTCCTCGATGGGGCGATTGATCACCACGCTCTCTTCGAAATTCATCATCTCAATATCCTCCGTATCCTCTGTTGTTTGTTGTGGCGGGCCACCCTACCTTTTTCACCCACGCCGCGCCTCAGAGTAGCCAAGCGTAAAGTGGCGTCGGGCGCGCTGGCGGCTACCTACGCTGTTGCGGTATCGCCGGCGTGCTCGCTGCCTGAAGTCCCGCCTCGTCATGTCATGCCCTGTTAGGACCTCCTTCGGCCGTGCCCATATGGACCATCCGCCGACGGGGACACCTAGTGATAGTGAGAACTATCCACCCATCATCTGCTTGGCCAACTCAAGCCCCTCCTCCACTGTGACAGCCGGGAGTACGGTGATGCCGAAAGCGTCAGCCCATTCAGTGGTTGTGGCCATGATGGGGGCGACGCTGTCTGCCTCCAGGATCGAGACAACCGTCGGGTCGCCCTGCAGCCAGTACTCTCCCACCACTCGAACTCCCTCGGGGTACTGCCACTGCGCTCGTCAAGCAATGGTCTCCTTGGGGCTCTGTCCTGTGGCTCTGAGCAACGCTACGAACAACATAGTCTGTCTCCTTTCATCAGCCTTCGGTGTTTGGATTGAACGGGCACCATTCAGTCGAACCGTGCCCTCATCATTGTGACGGCAGAGGCCGGTAAACTCACCGGCCTCTCTAACGCTGCCTCTTTCTCAGGTCGGACCAAGCTCCGAGCCCGCGAGCCATGACTACCGCGCGATCCGCCGAACCCCTTGCCAGCCCAAGAGGGCGAGCCCCAAAGCCAGTGAGGCCAGACCCACAACCAGCATAGGTGAGTAAGTCCGGGCCGGAGGCCCATATCCCGTGTCGGGCAGGAGGGTCGGTTCCTCACCGGTGGGCAGAGTCTGGGCATAGGCCAGTACGTCCACGACATCTTGCACACTCCACCCCAGATCAACCGCAGCCGGCATGGCCGGATTGATGCCCGGCTGGCCGAAACGAACCTTGTGCAGGAACTCCTGCGGGTTGTCGGTGGCGATGGTGCCGACGTACTCTGGTTCGTCCTCATCCCCGAAGTTGACAGCGGTGCCATCAGCTCCGTGGCAGGCTGCGCATGTGTTGGCAAACAACTGCGCGCCGCTAGCCTCGTCAGCGCTCGTAGGGGCCTTTGTGCTGTAGTCGACGTACTGGCGATAGTCTACGAGGCCGTTTTT
>CAYGAW010000121.1:0-35062 GCA_964347945.1 uncultured Anaerolineales bacterium | reverse complement strand
CCCAAAGTGGCGAGAATCCCGTGCGTGGGAGCCTTCACATCCGCCAGCATCAGAACGAATCCCAGGACGACGAATATTAGCCCTGTCCAGTTCACGGAGAGTACGCCCAGGGAGAAGAGCGCCAGAACCAGACAGATCGCTCCCAGGATCCCCGCCAGATAGCCTCCGGGCTGCGAGAGTTCGAAGATGATAGCATTTAGACCCAGGGTCAAGAGGAGGAAAGCTATATTGGGATCGGTAATGGTGTGCAGGAACCCTTCGATGGTGTTCATGGGGAGGCGCTTGATGCTCGCTCCCTGCGTCTGGAGGGTGACTGCTTCCTCTCTGATGAGTACTTCATGTCCATCCAGAGCCGCCAGCAGCTCTATCAAGTCACCAGCGACGAAATCAACGACACCTAACTCCAGTGCCTCGTCTTGAGTGATAGATGAACTCTCGCGTACGGCCTTTTCCGCCCACTCAACAGCATCAGAGCCCCTGGGCTCGGCCAATCCCTTGAGGAGAGCCACGACATCGTTGACGGCCTTCTCCTCCATCGCCTCGGACATCTCTTCCCCCGACATGTCCACTGGATGGGCAGCTCCCACTCGGGTGTTGGGAGCCATGGCTGCTGCATGGGCAGCGAGCGTGAGGAAAGTCCCTGCCGACGCGGCTTTGCCGCCTCTGGGATGGACGTAGACGACAATGGGCACGCTCGCGGCCTGCATAGCCTGGATGACTTCCTCTGTCACCTGCACCGATCCCCCTGGGGTATCCAGTTCTATGATCAGGACGCTGGCGCCGTCGCGCTGGGCAGTTTCAATTCCACGCTCGACATAGCTGGCCACGATGGGGGTAATGGCACCCTCCACTGTGAGAACGTCCACACAGGAATCGCTCAGGGCCTGCACAGGGGTCATGAAGGATAGCGATGCGACCAACAGCAGCACGAGACGCCAGAGGAGCAGTCTTCTGTCACGATATCCCATGGTCGTTCCTTGCAGACGGCCGGGTTGACTACGGGGTTTCTGAGAGACCACAGCTTCTATAAACCATTATAGTGTACTTGAGGAGGAAATTCAACTATGCCCAGGCGCCCCTGGGTGGTTCCTCAGCCGCTGGGGTTGCTGGGGGGCGGTGAAGGCCTTGGTGCGAGCGATGAGGTGCATTAACCGCCGGAAGTGCCGGGCCACCTCTCTCCGATGCTATGCCGCATCGCCGGACTGGGGAAGGGTGATGGTGAACTTGGTGCCCAGCCCCACCACGCTCTCGGCTTTGATGTGGCCCCCGTGGGTCTGGATGATCTCCTTGGCTATGGCCAAGCCCAGCCCTGCGCCCTTGCCGTCCTTGGTGCGGGACTTGTCGCCACGGTAGAAGCGCTCGAATATGCGGGACAGGTCCTCAGGCGGGATGCCCGCGCCGGTGTCGGAAATGGTGATCTCGACATGCGATCCAGACTCCTCTGCTCGCTTCGTACCCTCCTCAACGACCGACCTGGCAGCCAGCGAGATGCGGCCCGCTGGAGGAGTGTGTTTCAGGGCGTTGTCTAGTAGATTGCCGATCACCTGAGCCAACCGGTCCCGGTCACCCTTGACAATTAGGTTGCTGTCCGTCTCCAGTTCTAATGCTATCGTGACCTCGCTCTGTTCAGCCCGCAACGCCATCTTGTCCGCACACTCTTGCAGGAGTTGTGGCAAAGGTACCGGCTCTTGGGCCATGACAATCTGCCCAGCCTCGATGCGGGCTAGGTCGAGGAGGTCATCGACCAGGCGCACCATGCGGCTGGCCTCCTCATGGATGATTTGCGCTGCCCGACGGCCTGACTCCTCATGTGCAGCTGTGCCGTTCAGAAGGGCCTGGGAGAACCCGCGAATGGATGTCAGGGGCGTCTTGAGGTCGTGGGACACGTTGGCTACGAAATCCTGTTGAGCCTGCCGGGAGGCCTTCACCTCGCGGACCATGGCGTTGAAGCTGTCAGCCAGGCAACGTACCTCATCGGGTGACGCGATGTTCAACTGCTGATCGTAGTCGCCGCGAGCTATCTTCTCGGTAGCGGTGGCGATTTGCTGGAGGGGCTTGGCGATTGAGCGGGTGATGAGAATGGCAACGCCTATGGAGACCAGAAGGGAGACTATGCCGGTAGGGATGAAGCCTACCGACATTTCACCGACAAATGTAGCGAGTACTTGGCGGGGCGGAGATAGCAGTACGACGTACCATGCCAGGGCCTGGGATTCCCCCCTTGGACGCGACAGGACCTCCGTGGGCACGGCCACATAGAAGAACAGACCTTCGCCCGTGGTGAGCCGCCCTTGGATCTGCAGACGGCGTCCCTCTCTCCCGCTGGCCTGGCGCGCAAGATCGATTCCTCGCCCCACCCAGCGGTCCTCTGTGTCTGCCAGCACCGTGCCGTCCTCGGTGACGATCAGGATTCTGGTGCCTTGATTGGCGGCCTGCTCCTTGAGGGTTTCGATGATCTGGTCCGCAGAATGCCCTTGGGTTCGGAGGCTGCGGACATGCAAAGCGGTGGGCAAGCTCCTGTCGATCAGCCTGAGGTAGGTGAGCCGGGTCACCTGCGGTGTGAGGAGGAAGGTCAGGGTGATACCGGTGACCGCGAGGGAAATGACTATGATCAGGATATACGATCCTAGCAACCGCGAACGCAGACTGGGGAGCATCGACCTCTACACCGCCAACTTGTAGCCCACCCCGCGAACCGTCTCGATCTCTACGTCGCCTCCGCTGAGTCTCTTTCGCAGGTGGGCGATGTGGACGTCCACGGTGCGGGTCTCACCGTAGTAATCGTATCCCCAGACCAGATCTAGCAGCTGTTCGCGGCTCAGGACCTGGCCGCGATGTTGGGCCAGGGTGTGTAGCAGATCGAACTCCTTGGCGCGCAGTCTCACGGGTTGGCCGACGAGGGTGACCTCGCGGCTAGACGGGTCTATGGTCAACTCGCCAAGATGTATGATTCTACCCGGTTGTACGCTCCTTTCGTAGCGGCGAAGGATGGCCTTGACCCGCGCCACCAACTCCCGAGGATTGAAAGGCTTGGTCAGGTAATCATCTGCGCCCAACTCCAACCCCACGATCTTGTCCACATCGTCGCTGCGGGCAGTGAGCATGATGATGGGCACTTCCGATTGGGCTCTCGTGCGGCGGCATACCTCCCAGCCATCAATCTCCGGCAGCATGAGATCCAGGACCACGACCGCAGGTTTCACTGTTCGGATCTTGTCCAAGGCCTCTGAGCCGTCGCGGGCTTCCTCCACGGTGAAGCCCTCCTGCTCGAGATACAATCTGGCGAGCTCGATGATGTTGTGCTCGTCATCTACCACCAACACTGTCTGGCTGGCCATCTAATCCTCGCTACTGCTGGGGCACGCTATGACCACGCTGTGTTCAACTCAAGGACTCCTGCACCACGGTTCTCAACTGTTCGGGATCGAAGGGCTTCTGCAGACAGTGCCCGTCCCCTGCTTCGAGGAAAGCCTGTGTGGTGGGGTTGAGGAGGTCGCCGGTGATGAAAATGATCCGGTCAGCCAACTCGCTATCTATGGCTCTGACTTCCTTTTCACAGGCAGCACCATCCATCCCTGGCATCTTGATGTCGGAGATGATCAGGTCGTATTTTCTCTGGGTCAGCAGCCTCAGAGCCAACTCGGCGCTGGTGACGCCATCTGCGTGGAACCCCTCATCGTTCAACACATCGAGTATCAGGTCGACGATGTTCTGCTCGTCATCGATCACCAGTATCCGTTGCCGGCCAGAAGGTTTGCCGCTAGTCTCCTCTCCGCCGACAAGCACGCTGGTTTCTTGCACCCAGCTCCTCAATGGCAACTCGACGAAAAACGTCGCTCCCTGACCCTGCTCGCTCTCTGCCCAGATGCGTCCACCATGCTCCTGGATGATGCCGTGGGAGACGGACAATCCCAACCCCGTGCCCGCGCCCACGTCCTTGGTGGTGAAGAAGGGATCGAAGATTCTCTGCACAACCCGTGGTGGTATCCCTGGGCCGGTGTCGGCAAGAGTGATGCGAATGGTGTCGCTTTCGACAAGCTCGCTCCTGATGGTCAGGATACCTCCGCTCCTCTGTTCAGACATGGCTTGGTGGGCGTTGTTGATGATGTTGAGAAAGACTTGCTGCAGTTGATATCTGTCGGCCATGGTCCAGGGCAGATCGTCCGCCAACTCCGTCACGACCTCCACATTGTCCAGCCTTAGCTGGTATTTCCTGAGAGTCAGAGTCTCACCGATGACTTCATTGATGTCGACCGGCCCACGCTGCGGCCTTTTCTGACGGGCAAAGGTGAGGAGGTTCTGCACGATGCGTTGCGCTCGTAGAGCATCGTCGTAGATCCTTCGCAAGTCCTCCTTGATGGTCTCATCCACGTCGCTGGCCTGCAAGAGTTGCGAGTATCCCATCACCGTGGTCAACGGGTTGTTGAGTTCGTGGGCCACTCCAGAGATCATCTGGCCGATGCCCGACAGCTTGGCCGATTGGATGAGTTGTGTTTGAAGGTGAACCCGCTCCGTTACATCTCGGGCCACGCCCCGGTACTTGACCACTCGGCCGCCGTCATCCCGCACGGCTTTCATACTGACCTCGATGTGCAGAGTGGAACCGTCTCGATGCAGAGCGCGGTGTCGCAAGGTGTACTCGTCTCTGCGCTCCTTCAGCATTCGGCGAGTAGTGTTCCTGAACTCGTTCACATCGTCGGGGTGTATACAGAACTCGTATACGGTGTGTCCCACTAGTTCTTCGACACTGTAGCCGATTGAGTTCTTGATCTGAGGGCTCCAGTAGGTGAAACGGCCGTCGGCATCGGCCTCCCATATGGCGTCGGGGACGTTCTCCACATAGGTGCGGTATCTCGCCTCAGATTCCCTCACCCGTTCATAGAGCTGTGCGTTACTCATGGCCACCGCCGCATGCTCGGCCAGTCGCTGCACGAAGCTTGCCTGATCTTCATTGAAGGCTGCCAGCCGTGGACTTTCCAGCAATATGGCTCCCGCCACCTCGTGCTCTCGCATGATGGGCACCGTGAGCTGAGATCGGGTATCTGGGAAGAAGTCTACGTAGTCAGGATCCTCGCTGACATCGCTAACCAGCGCCCACTCGCCCGTTCTGACCACTCTTCCTAGTATTCCGCGCTCTATGCTCCAAGGTTCATGCTCACGGGGATCCGAGTCCGCGGGGTAGCCACGGCGGGCCAGCATGATAAGTCCCCGCCCTCCCTCATCCAGTACGGACAAACCGCCTAGGGACGCGTTGGTGGCTTCAATGGCCTTGTCGAGGACCAGCTCGATGACTCTCTGGAAATCCAAGGTGGAGGAAAGCTCGTCCACGATCTCGCCCAGGGCGGCGAGTTCTGCCAGGCGCCTCTTCGTTTCATCATGCAGGCGGGCGTTCTCGATGGCGATGGCTGCTTGGCTGGCGAAGAGTTCGAGTAGCCGCAGATCGCTTTCAGTGAAAGACCTTGGGTGCTCCACGTCCGTGACATTGACCACACCAATGATCCTGTCGCCCCATTTGAGCGGGGCGGCAATCACGGAGCTAAATGGGAGACCGTCGTACTTGTCAGAACGTCCCTCCCAACTTGCATAGTTGTGGACTATCAGTGGCTCCCCAGTCAACACCACCTGCCCCGAGAGACCCTCGCCAGCTTTGAGACGTGTTCCCGTGTAGTCTTTGTCCAGGTAGCGACTCACCACCAACTCCAACTCCTCTTCCTCGGCATGATACAGATAAAGGCCCCCTCCCTTGGTGCCCACCAGGGAAGCGGCTCTTTCTACGATGGAGTCGAGCAGTTGAGGCACCTCCAACTCTCTGGTGATATCGAGTGTGGTCTTGCGCAGGGCTTCCATCTCGGACACCCTTCTCACCCCCGCGCGATAGAGATTTGCATTCTCGATAGCCAGCCCAATCTGGCTACCGATCGAGTTCAGAAGCTGCATGTCCTGGGGGGTGAATGGGCGCGGTTGGTGGCTCATTACAATCAGCATGCCGATGAACTCGTGCTTTGACTGCAGGGGCACTGCCGCTAGTGAGCGAATGCCCTCTTTCCGAAAGATCGCCTTGACGTGTTCCGCGTGGGGTTCGTCCGCGACGCCCTCCATCCACAAGAGCTCTCCGTTTTCAATCGAGCCTTCCAACAGTTGTTCCGCGGGCCTCAGCGTTTCCAGGGCCTCCACATACCCATCGCTTAGACCACGATGGACAGCCAGGTCCATTGTCCGACTCTCAGTGCCAAGCACCCTGATCGTCCCCGCCTCGACTTCCATGAGCTCAAGTACTTTGTCCAGGGCCCGGTTCATGATCGCATCCAGGTCCAGTGATCCAGCCACGGCAGTGGTGATGCTGTTGAGGGCGGCCAGTTCCTCGTTCCGTCGCTTGATCTCCTCTTCTACCCGTCTCCGTTCAGCGTTCTCATCGGCCAGTTCCAGAGCGTTTGAGATGTGCTGCGCCAGGTTCCTTACGGATGGAATGAAGTGTTCTGCAAGTTCGGTTGAGCTCATGGCGAGGATGCCGATGACCTTTCCGTGTCGCTTCAACGGCGTCAGAATGGTAGGCCTCTGCTCAGCATAGCCCACGACGTTCAGTATCAAGCGGGCTACAGCCCCTGGAAACAACTCGGCGTATATCTCGTTGACCCTGACCTGGGTCGTTGCCCCCTCTTTCACAGCCTTGCTGAAGATCCTTGACTTCTCCAGGTCAATCTCATACTCCTTGAGGCGCAGTCCGGCGAGTCTTTCGGCCTTCTTCAGTGTCTGCGGAGGCATTGACGCTTGTGCAATCTTGAGTCCTGATCCATCGGGCGTCAACAGCAGGATACTCACGCTGTACCGTTTCGACCGCGCAAACTCCTCCCTGACGATCCTGTAGATCTCATCCTCGTCCAAGACGCCGTGTATCTTCGTGGACACGGCTTCCGTGAAGTGGATGATCTCTATGAGGTCGCGCAGTTTTCGGTCTATCTGTGGCTCTTCTTTCATGCTTGGCACTCCTTTGAGGGGCGATGTCAGCGGGGAGGGAACGCGCGGTGCATGATGCCTCTTCCTCGTAGCCGTCTCGGTCGAAGTTCATCCCAGCCAAATACCACTTTGCCAGGCAGGGACCCCTGCCGGGATCAGTTCACGCGATATTATATCACACTTTGCAACTAAATTCCTTGCCAAAGCGGGACTTGACTTTCTCTTGAGGCTTCGCAACTGCGACCAGACTTGCCGCAGGCCTTGTGGGGCAGTGGATCGCCTTGCAGAATCGTGGCACCGTTCGGTATCTTGATCGAGGAGGCGGTTTGGCGCAACGTGTACGCTGTGCAGAGAGGAGGCAAGATTCTCCACGCTATGCGGGTCCGCCTGCTACTGGTAGCCTGCTCGAACTCGGCGCCATCAGTAGCGTGATCTAGCCGTGTGACCAGGAGTTGGGGGGAGCACCCTCGGAGCAACACGGGTGTGGGTGATATCTGAGCAATCATCGGCGGGGTTCACCTTGGCCGCGCCACAGCGGAGGAGATGGGGCGAACCGTCGTGGAACTGCAAGCCATGGGGTGACGGGTGGTTATGCCTGCGCATTACACTGGCTTTGCTGCCCTGCGCCTGTTCACGGAGAAGATGCTCGAGGAGTTCGTCTTTGGCGCAGTGGAGCTCTGCTGGTTTTTCGAGTGTGAGGCTTTCTTGACATCCAAGTGACAACGTGGTAGTATCTAGATAAACTGACATACCAAGGCTAGGATCGAAGTACCGAGACACATCGACGAGTCACGGGTCACTTCGGGGGAGCATTGGCTGGGACGCGCGCGGAGAACTGGGCTGCCCTTTACGGGAGCGACGGCGCAAGGTCTCATCTCATTGTTATCTTCTATTCCGTCCATCTGAGGACAACAAGCGCGAGACAGTCAAGGCGCAGGGGTGACGTCTGACTTGAGTGTACTTTGTGGTACACTCATTTTCTTTTCTAGCCCTTGTGGATTGTCGGCGAGGAGAGAGTGCATGAGGCAAGTCGAACTCTTTGTCCGTGTCGTAGGAATGTTTGCGTTTGGCGGACTCGGGTGGCAAATAGGCGAGTACATAGCCACAAGGTCTGGTGCTGCGGATGCCTTCAGCGTGCCCTATCTACGTCCGGCGCTGGCCCTGGCAATAGCGGGAGCCGGTCTAGGCCTGCTGGCCACGCCCTGGCTGACCATCAAGCCATCCCTGTGGACTCGGAGGAAGCTGAGGCTGATACCTGCCCGCCATCTATTGATGGGAACTATCGGTCTTGCAGTGGGGCTGGTCATTTCGCTACCGTTGGCCTTCAGTCTGTCCTTCTTGCCCACAAACTTCCGGACCGTCACGCCTTTGCTGGCCAGTGTGGTCTTGGGCCTGCTGGGAATGGGCATCATGATCATGCGTGCCGAGGATCTTCTCAACCTGTGGAGTTCCTCCTTCACTAGGACGAAGAGCACTCGGTCGGACGAGCGCGTGCTGTTGCTGGATACCAGTGTGATCATCGATGGTCGTATTGCCGACATCAGTCAGACGGGTTTCATTGATGGGACGCTATTGGTGCCCCGATTCATTCTTGATGAGTTGCAGTACATCGCGGATTCCTCGGACGCTTTGCGGCGCAAGAGAGGTCGACGCGGACTGGACATCCTGAGCAGGCTGCAACAGGATTCGATTGTGCCCATCCGCGTCACCGACATGGATGTGGAGGATATCAGAGACGCCGATGGGAAGCTGGTGCAACTGGCCAAGAATCTGAGCTGTCCCATCATAACCAATGACTATAACCTCAATCGCGTGGCTCAGTTGCAGGGCGTCAGGGTGCTCAACGTCAATGAACTGGCCAATGCAGTGAAGACTGCTGTCCTCCATGGTGAGAGTCTGAAAGTGCGGATCATCCAGGAGGGGACGGAACCCAACCAGGGAGTGGGCTACCTGGACGACGGCACCATGGTGGTGGTTGAAGATGGCCGCAGATACATTAACCATAGTCTGGACGTTACGGTCACCAAGGTGCTTCAGACCGTACAGGGTCGGCTGATCTTCGCCGCGCCCCAAAGCCGGTCCTCCAGGAAGTAGTGGTCGAGTAGGATGGGCGTGATCACCATCTCAAGGCAGATGGCCAGCCATGGCTGTGCGATTGCTGCCGATGTGGCTAAGACGCTGGGCTTCCGCTTCGTCGATCGGGAGATAATCCATCGGGCAGCTGCGGAAGCTGGTGTGCCCCAGGTGGCTCTAGAGGAGATTGCGTTCGAAGGGAAGCGAAATGTGGTTGACCGGGTGCTGCAAGCCGTGAACGCGATGCCTCCTGTGCCCGCTACGGCCGAAGCCTGGAGACGTGAAGCGATAAGCTCCGTCCGCCAGCCTTTCGGAGGGATCTTCTCTCCGGCGATGCCTACCTTCGGCGTGACACTGAAAGACTACGTGGACATGGTCGAGATGGTCATCCGAGACCTAGCCGAAGAGGGCAACGTGTGCATAGTGGGAAGGGGTAGTCAGGTCATTCTGCGGGACGCGCCGCGCGCTTTGCACGTTCAAATCGTAGCTCCCTTCGAGCAGCGCGTGCGGACACTGGTGGAGCGCGAGGAAATCGACGAAAGGGAGGCTGCAACGAGACTGAGGGCCAGCGACCAGGCACGGAGGGACTATCTCCGGCGATATCATCGGGTTGAGTGGCTGGATCCCACCCTGTACGACTTGGTGCTCAATACCTCCAAAATGCCGTCTCGATTGGCTGCCCGGGTGATCGTGGACACCTATCGCCAGTTGCCAGGTCTTGACGATGAGTGACGGAGTGCGTGCTCGCTTTGCCCCCAGCCCAACGGGGCTGCCTCACCTTGGGAATCTGCGCACTGCTCTGTTCAACTGGTTGTTCGCCCGGCACTATGGTGGGGTGTTCGTGGTGCGGATCGAGGATACGGACGTGGTACGGAGCACCGAGGGGGACGATGAGGCGATTCTAGACGGACTGCGCTGGCTAGGCCTGGATTGGGACGAGGGCCCTCAGAAAGGAGGAGAGTTCGGCCCGTATTATCAGTCGCAGCGGTTGCCCATATATCAGGACTATGCTCAGCGGCTACTCGAAGAGGGTTGCGCCTACCGCTGCTACTGCTCGCCCGAGCGCCTCGAGCAGGTGCGTCGAGAACAGCAGCGTCGAAGAGAACCTCCTGGGTATGACCGAAGGTGTCGGGAGCTGAGCGAAACCGAGATGGGACGACATAAGGCGCAGGGGATCAGGCCCGTCGTGCGCTTCAAGACGCCTCTAGAGGGAGAGACTTCGTTTCGCGATTTGCTCCGTGGGGAGATCAGCTTCGCCAACATCTCTCTGGATGATTTCGTGCTTCTCAAGTCTGATGGATATCCGACCTACCATCTGGCCAACGTGGTGGATGATCACCTGATGGAGGTGACCGACGTATTGCGCGCCGACGAATTGATACCCAGCACTCCGCGACACATCCTGCTCTACCAGGGCTTGGGCTGGGATCCTCCACGCTATATTCATCTGCCCTTGATCCTCGGCAGGTCCGGTGGGAAGCTGAGCAAACGCCTGGGCGACGTCTCCTTGGACTACTATCGGGAGAAAGGCTATCTGTCCGAAGCCGTCGTCAACTACCTGGCATTGTTGGGCTGGGCGCCGGGTGACGCCCAAGAGATCCTTAGCCTCGAGGAGTTGGTGGCGAAGTTCTCCTGGGAGAGGATCTCGGTCAGCCCGGCGATCTTCGACGTGGAGAGATTGAATTGGTTCAACAGATGGTACGTACGTCAGTCACCACCTGACAAAATCGCTCGGGATGTCGTCGCATATCTGAGGGAAGCATACGGTCAGAGCGAGCGAAGCGAAGGTACAGCGTACTCGGCGGACGAGTGGCTGGAGCTTCTGGTGGATAGCGTACGGGAGGAAGTGGACAGTCTGAGCGAGATACCGGCGCATGTCGCCTTCGTATTCGTCGATAAGTTGGCTTTCACGGGTGAGGCCAGGAGAGCGCTTGGGCTGCCCACGGCAGGACCTGTTCTGGAAGCATTCGTGGAAAGGATCGAACCTGTCGAGATACTGGATGTGGCCGAGGCTGGTTCTCTCTTGGAGCAGTTGAGGCTCCTTTTCAAGGAAAAGGACAGTCTGGGGGCGAAAGAAGTCCTCTTTCCTATCAGGGCAACCCTGACGGGAAGCCTTCATGGCCCGAGCCTTGCGGCAGTGATGGCTCTCCTGGGCAGAGAGAGATGCATCGAGAGGGTGAGAAGTTGTCAGAACTCCTTCTCGTCGTGATGATGGCCAAATGCGTCTGTCGGCGGGGATGTCGTCCTGGACGATATCCCTTGTAGAGAGGCTACCATCATCACACAAAGGGAGGAGTTGATATGTCATTGAGAGTATATAGTACCCTCAGTCGGAAGAGAGAGGAGTTTGTGCCCCTGCAGGGTAGGCAGGTGTTGATGTACGTGTGCGGTCCCAACGTCTACGGGCCCTGCCACGTCGGTCATGCCATGTCTTACCTGGTGTTCGATGTCATCAGACGGTACCTTGAATACGTTGGCTACGACGTGAAGCATGTCCAGAATTTCACCGACATTGAGGACCGGATCATCGAGACTGCCGATTCTCTGGGCGTGACGGTGCACGAATTGGCGGAGAAGTACATTGACCGCTTCCTGAGGGAGATGGACGCTCTGAATGTTGAGCGGGCCCATCACTACCCCCGAGCGACCGAAGTGATCCCCAAGATCCAGGAGATAGTGCAAGGTCTGATAGACAGGGGCCACGCCTACCAGGTGGACGGCGACGTCTACTTCCGCATCTCTAGCGATCCCGACTACGGAAAGCTCACCAGGCAGTCTCTGGAAGCGATGCAGGCCGGGGCGCGGGTAGAGGTGGATGAGCGCAAGGAGCACAAACTGGATTTTGCGCTATGGAAGGCGGCCAAGCCCGGCGAGCCAAGCTGGGACAGCCCGTGGGGCAAAGGCCGGCCCGGCTGGCATGTGGAGTGCTCGGCCATGGCCCTCCAATTCCTGGGCGAACAGATAGATATCCACGGCGGTGGAGAGGACGTGATCTTTCCCCATCACGAGGATGAGATAGCGCAATCGGAGAGCTACACCGGCAAGGAGCCTTTCGTCAAGTACTGGCTACACAACGGTCTGCTGCGACCCAGCGAGGAGCAGGAGAAGATGACCAGGCATCTGGGCAACTTCATCAGTTGTGAGGAGGCGCTGGAGAACTACAACCCGGATGCCATCCGGCTCTTCATTCTGTCTTCGCACTATCGCAGCCCCATCACCTGGAGTGAGGAGGGCATCCACGGGGCTGAACGGGGCCTGGAGAGGCTTCGGGCGGCACTCAGGCCCGCATCGAGAGAGGCTCCCGGTGGAGGAGAAGATCTTGTGGCGACCACGGAAGAGGCACGGAAGAAATTCATCGAGGCCATGGATGATGACTTCAATACTGCCCGAGCCATTGCCCACCTCTTCGACCTGGGACGTGCCGTCAATCAGGCCAAGGATGCTGGCGTGTCATTAGAGCGCTTGGCGGCCGTCCAATGTGTGTTGCGAGAACTGGCATCCGTCTTGGGATTGACCCTGGAGGAGCCGAAAGGGCCGGTAGAAGCCGAGCCCTTCATGGACCTGGCTCGTGGCGTCCGGGAAGATCTATTGGCCGCTGCGAAATCGAAACTGGTTCAGAGGATGGACGTCGAGCTGGCTAGGGAGACGGCAACAGGGACGCAGGCTGAGGCCCTGATCGAGCTGCTGCTGATCGTTCGCGACGACCTACGTGCGGCCAGGGAGTACGAGTTGGCGGACACGATTCGTGAGGGGCTGACTAACCTGGGCGTCATCGTAGAAGATGGCCCTGAAGGCAGTATCTGGCGAGTGGGATAGGGGTGCCGGCGCAAGCAGTAGCGTGGAGGCAGAGGCCTTGTCGATGGTACAAATGTTGACGCTACCCGAGCATAATGGTATACTAATGTATTGGGCAGCCGGGGTACTGGCTGCTGACTTTCTGCCCGCAGCGAGGACTGGGGGCATGCCCGAAGAAAGGAGCCGTTGATTGCGCAACTACGAATTGGTGTACATCATCAGTCCAGAGGTTGAGGAAGAGGACTTGCAAGGGGTGACTGAGAGAGTCGGCCGGATGATCGCCGATGGAGGTGGTGAGGTCTTGAGGTTGGACTCCTGGGGCAGACGCCGTCTGGCTTACCCCATCCGGAGGTTTCGCGAGGGACACTACATGGTCGCTCAGATCCAGCTGGAAGGGGCTGCAATCTCGGAATTAAGAGGCAGGTTGGCGTTGACCGAGGAGGTGATCCGCTACCTATTGGTGAAGGCCGAGGAGGTCGCACCGGTGGAAGCCAGACCCCACGAGGAGCCTCCGCCCGATCAGGAAGAGGTGGAGCCCGAAGAAGAGCCTGTGGAAGAGCCAGGAGAGGTAGAGCCTGGCGAGGAAGCCATGGCTGAGGAAGAGGCAGAGGATTCTGAGCAGGGAGAACTAGGAGGTTGAGCTTGGCCGATAGACGAGACCGGAGACCAAGGAGAAGACGCGGATTCAAGTTTCGGCGCAAGAAGAAGTGCAGTTTCTGCGTGGACAAGATCGATGCACCAGATTACAAAGATGCAGCTTTCTTGCGCCAGTACATCACGAATCGGGGTAAGATCAAGCCGCGACGCAAGAGCGGCACGTGTGCCAAACACCAGCGACGCCTGGCGCTGGCCGTGAAGCGGGCGCGACACATAGCGCTGTTACCGTATACTGCGGAGCACATTCGCGGCAGCTAGATTGTAGGACATTGATCCGTAGGGCATGGGCGTTCGCCGTCCTATGCCCTATCCTTGTTGTTGGCGTCTGGGTGCACAGCCATGGCGGGTCGCAGGCTGCCCGCTGTTGTGCATCCACATACGCCTCCACTGACGGGTCGGCAAAGCTGGAGGGACGTCCAGGGGGCGAGCGGAGGATTCGATGGCCAAGAGAAGGGTGAAGAAAGAGATCCCTCTTACTAGGAAACAGCGATCTCGCCGTGAGAAGGAGCGGCGGCAGCGACTGATCCTGATCGGCGTGGCAGCTGTTGTAGCCTTTGTGATCGTGGCAATCTTGGCCTACGGGGCGTACACGGAGTTGGTCGTCAAGCCCTCGCGGCCGCTGGTGGTCGTTAACGACGTACCTATCTCCACCACCACCTATCAAAAGAGGGTCCGCCTCCAGCGTACGAGCATCGATACAGCAATCCAGCAGGCGCAGGTCCAGATTTCCACGTTTGACCCTGAGTCGGACCAGGCTGCCATCTCCTACCTGGAGCTACAGCTGACCACACTCTCGAATCTCAGGGCGCAACTCGACACCGAGGCCTTCCTGGATGATTTGATGGAGGAGGAGCTTATCCGGCAAGCCGCTGAGGAGATGGGCGTTGTTGTGTCCGATGAGGAGATGGATCGAGCAATGGAAGAGTCCTTTGGTTACTACAGGGACGAGGTGACCGAGGTCTCTCCACCCGCAACTGAGCCTATCACCCCAACCACTGAGATATCGCCGACTGCGACACAGAGCGGCATAACCAAGGCCGAGTTCGACGAGGTCTACAGAGAGTATCTGAGAAGCGTACAAGAGAGTGCCGGGATGTCCGAGGAGGAGTTGCGGGAGACCGTCGAGGCAGAGCTCTTGGGCCAGAAGATGGAGGAGGTCGTCACGGAGGGAGTGCCCACCACTGAGCCTCACATACTCGCTCGGCACATTCTGGTTGAGACCGAAGCCGAGGCTGAGGTGGTGCTGAAGAGGTTGCGGGAGGGGGAAGATTTTGCGGCCCTGGCCGAGGAACTGTCCAAGGATCCGGGTAGCGCGCAACAGGGTGGCGACCTGGGCTGGTTTGCCAAGGGCCAGATGGTCGCGGAATTCGACGAGGCGGCTTTCAGTCTCGAACCTGGCGAGCTTAGCGATGTAGTGGTAACAGAGTACGGGTTCCACATCCTGTTGGTTGAGGAGCGAGACGAGGACAGGGAGCTGGATCCTGCCGTGCTGTATCAGCGGAGGAGGGACGCCTTCGACGCCTGGGTCCTCGATCTGCGCGAAGGCGCGATCATCGAATCTTACTGGTCGGAGGGCAGTGTGCCCCCGGAGTAGTCAGATGATGCGCTAGTTCAGATTATTGGAGGTCATCCTCAAGTCTTCACCTCCGAGGGTGACCGGTTTCACAGGGGCGTTGCCCGCGAACGGCAATCATGAGGGCTACCGTGGTTTCTTGCGGTAGCCCTTTGTTTTTCAGCTGGGTGGTGCAGGGTCGTGGATGCCACGTGCCTACGAGCATCGGCTGTCCGGTCGGGAAAACTTGTGGGCGGTGGTCGCGGGGGGAATCGAGGCCCGCTGGTCTATCGGGACCGAAAGAGAGTGGCGTAGAAGAATCGGGTGCGGCCGTCGCCTTCAAGGGAAAAGAAGTGCTGCATCTCTAATGCATCGAAATGTGGGGAGAAAATATCGAGGATCTCCTCGTCGGAGAAATGGTTCCAGGCGGGTCCGTTCTTGTCGCTGAAGCAAATCATGAAGTAGTGTCCACTGTTCTTCAGTATACGCAGGATTCCCTGGATGAAGGCGTCCCTGTCTGGGCGGCGTATGTGGTGGAAACAACCCATGTCGAAGATGAAATCGAATTCATCAGGCTCGAAGGGCAGGTCGAGCGCGCTGCTGGCCCAGAATCGGATGTTGACGCCAGCCGCGCGGGCCTGTCGCTGCGCGTGAGCCACAGCGGTCTTTGAGATGTCTATTCCTGTGGTCTGAAACCCGGCGCTGGCCAAGTAGATAGTGTTGGTGCCCAGGCCGCAGCACAAGTCCAGAGCCTTGCCTTCTGGCAACACCTTTCGGCTCTGGATGAGCTCGACCAGAACGGGGCGCGGCTCCCCCAGCTCCCAAGGCAGGGACTCTGGGGCATGCTTCCTATAGATCTCTTCCCAGCCTTCGTATTCGCTCACGCGGTCTCCTGCAGTAGCTATGTACAACCCGCGGGTGGTAGCGACTCCTGGCTTGACGGCGCCGAAGACTCTATTGGGGAGGTTCGATGTGGATCACGACTCGGGTTAATAGGGGCAGCTCGTCCAGCAAACGCATTTCCATCCGCTCGCTTAGATCGTGAGCCTCTTGAATGGAGAGTTCAGGGCTGAGGGAGCAGTGCAGTGAGGCCACCCAGCTTCGGTCTTCTTGCCAGACGGCCACGTGGTGACAGGCGCCATCACGAACGAAACCGTCAACAAGAGACACGATCTTCGCCTCCATCTCGGCGCGGGCCTCTCCGCCCAGCGGCGTCGCGGACCCTTTCGCATCACCCACGGGCTCGATGTGGGCCACCACCTCACTGATGTCAGGTCGAGCCTCCTTGACCCGGGCCTCGAGACGGGTGGCCAAATCGTGGGCTTCTTCGAGAGAAGCGTTCCTGCTCACTTCCAGGTGCAGTTCCACATGCTGACCCACGGTGGTTGGCCAGGCCCAGATGCTGTGGGCACTGGCGCCCAGCTCATGCGCATTGCTCCTAACCTGAGCGACGAGGCCAGGGCTGGCCTCACCCGGTTCGTAATGAACGACCACGTCGGCGCGGGGTACCAGGTTCCGGACTAGCTCTTCGACTCGGGCGGTTATCTCGTGGGCCCGCTCGAAGGAGGTATCTCCGTCTATCTTCAGAAAGATGTCCGTGAAGCTCCCGGCACCAGCACGGCGCACACGTACTTGTTGGCAGGCGCTTACACCCTCAAGCTGGTCCACCTGCTCACGGATCTGGTCGGCGACGCCCGCCGGCGCGGTGTCGAGGAGCACGTCCACGGATCGCTTGCCGAGCTGGAGGCTGACGTAGATGACGAGGAGGGCCACCCCCAGGGCGGCGATGGCGTCGGCGTTGGCCAACGCCGTGAGGCCGCCGATCCATTCGCTGATCTTGACCAGGAACAGTCCAACCATGACCACCGCTGAACTCCAGATGTCGGTGCTAAAGTGTAGGGCGTCGGCTTGCAGGGCCTGGCTATCATGCTTCTCGGCTACCCGGCGCAATGCTTTCGACCGGTTGATGTCGACGATGATGGAAAGCGCAACGACGCCGAAGGCCCATAGATTGGCGTCGATGTGCACCTCTTTGAAGAACAGGCGGTTGATAGCCTCATAGATGATCCAGACACAGGTGATGAGCAGGAGCAGAGTTTCCGCCAAGGCGGAGAGGTTCTCTACCTTGCCATGGCCATAGGGATGCCTTGCGTCGGCAGGCTTGTCGGAAATCCGCACGGCACCATAGGTGATCACGGCCGCGATCAAATCGAGGCCAGAGTGCGCAGCCTCAGCCAGGATGCCCAGGCTTCCGGTCCAGATACCTATGCCTGTTTTTGTGACTGTGAGAAGGACGGCGGCGAGCACCGACGATAAGGCTACAGCTGTCTTCTCAGTGCTAGCCTTCTCCTCTGTCGCCAGTTCGTTCATACCTGTAAGTTTACACAATTCCTTCGAGTTGTGAAAGCCAGGCCCTGCTGGAGCCTGGCAGGCACGAGCGCAGCACCAGCCTACGTGGCCTCGCAGGAGGCACTTTGGGGCACCGCACGGTGCCCTACCTGATGATGATCAGAGCTAGCAGGAACATGATCAGTGCGAAGCCCACGCCCGCAAAGAAAGCGGCAGGGGGCCCCGCCAAAGCATAGAACACCCCCATGGTGAGGGGTCCCAACGTCTGGCCCAGTCTCAAGACCATGCCGTTGATGGACATGAGGGCGCCGCGCTGCTGCATGGGGGCCAGGCCTGCCAGGAGGGCCGTGAGAGTGGGCATATTGATACCTTGAGCCACCCCGAAGAGGGTGGTGGGCACAAGAAACAGCCACAGGTTGGGCACGAAAGGGATAACCACCAGAGCCACAGCGTACAGCAAACACGCTGACGTGATCAAGGTTCGCTCCGAGTAGACCGCTGCAATTCTACCCAACTGGGAGGAGGTCAACGCGGTGGCAACAGACGAAGCTGACATGATCAGGCCAATGATGAATGGGGAGATGGCGAAGGATGCATCAAGTAGCAGCGGGAAGTAGGTCAGGAACGATCCATAGAGGATGATGAAGGTGAGTGTGCTGACGCAGAAAAGACCGAGAACCTGCCGGGTAGATATGATACTCCAGGCGTCTCTCAGATACTGCTTGAAACGTTGCGGGTTCTTAGGTTCAGGGTTCTTCAGAGAGAAGAGAACGGCCAGTCCCACGGGAATGGCTGCCAGGGGAAGGATGAAGGGATAGTACCAGCCGAAGGTCGCCAGAGCGCCGCCAATGGCTGGATAACTGGCGGTGCCCAGGCTGAGGATGCTGGAGTTGCACCCCATGGCCGCTGTGAGCTCTGTGCCCGAATAGAGATCGCCGAGAATGGTTATGTTGATGGCGCCGAGGCCGGCTGCACCTGCCCCTTGAAAGAAGCGCAGCAGCAATAGGAGACGGAAGTCGCGCACCAGGGCGCACGCCCCTCCGGCTATGGCGAAGATCATCAATGCTGGAACGAGAGTCCTCTTTCTGCCATACTGATCAGCGAGGACGCCGAATACAGGGGTCAGAAGCACCCCGGGCAAGGTGAAGGCGATGATCAGGTATCCAACCGCCTGGGGTGAAATGCCCAGTTCGTTCACTATCTTGGGAAATGCCGGGGTTACGCTGGAGACTCCCAGCACGGCCATCAGTGTGACACCGAAAACTATCTGCAGGTTCGTATCGCGGTAGACTGGCCGGACGCTGTGGCCTGTACTGGCTTCTTCCACGTTTTCTCTCACGTCAGCTTTCCGGGGGACGTCCCGATTGGTCAACGAACCTACGGCCCTTCCTGTAGCCTGGCGATGAAGTCCTCACGCACTGGATGGAAGATGTCGAGCATCACGAACGGCTCATCGCCGAGGCAAGTGTCACTGTGGGGCACGTTGGCGGGGATACAGTAGAAATCTCCCTTCTGCGCGACGCGTTCCTCGTCGCCGGTTCTGAGCCTCGCCCTGCCGGCATACACCATGCCAATCTGCTCACGGGGATGGGAATGGGTGGGCACGGTCTGACCGGGGAGGGTGGCGTTAAGGGCCATCATCATCTGTTCGCCGTGGAGGCCGGTGAGGACTGTCGTCTCCAAGCCCGGCATCTGCACCATCTTGGGTGCCCGAGCGGGATCGATGAAATATCGCGTCCTCTGTTGGCCAGACATGTTTATCTCCTTCAGTCTCAATGTCGATCAGAACAAAGGCTTCGGCATGACTATGGTTCTTGCCGAAGCCAAGGGCGTACCCCAAGGTACGTGTGCGCCGCGATTATAGTCCATATACCTGTGGGGGCGCAAGGTGCTGGGGAAATCTGTCTATCAAGGCCAGGCGAAGGAGGTAGCAGAAGTGGCACTCGTCTATGTACTGGTCCTCGCGTTCGAGATCGTGTTTTTCAGCCAGGCGAGCAGGCCCTCCCTCGAGTAGGGGTCCGCAGATGGGATGGTATTCTGGATCATAGTTGGCGATGAGGGTTGACAGAGGGGTCTGCCACATGTTGCCCATGCTCAGCCCCTGGCAGAGGTGGACGTGGCCGTAAGGATCCAGATGCACTCTGCCCGGGTCTCTCAGGTCTTCGTAAGGACACCTGGTGAGTTCGTCCCACGGCCTTGTGGGCAGTCCTTCCACGAGCTTCTGGACGGCCCTTCCTCTGAACATGGCACCGCCCCCGATGACCGGTGCACCCTTGTCTTGATCTCTGTGCGTGCCCGTCTCGATCGTAGGCTCGTCGATGCAAATGGAGTCTGAGGGCATGCCCAGCCCCTTGGCCGCCGCCAGGGCCAGTTGGGCGGGGGTCACTTCTACGTCACCGTGGTGAAAGGTATCATCACTGACGCTGAGGTCCCCAAGTTGCAGCTCAACGAGTGGTCGGAGCCACAACTCGGCATCTTCTTCGGTCGTGGCCCAATAGGAGTTGGTCACTACGCCGGTCTCGAAACCCTGCTCCCGGGCGATTCTGACTCCCTCGACCATCAGAGGGTAGTACAGAAAGGGCTCACCCCCCTCGAAGTACACCATGGTCACGGTCCCGATCTTGGCTGCCTCGTCAAGGACCTGCTTGACTTGGCTCAGGGTGAAGGTGCCCTCGGAGTTGGGGCCGCAGTACAGGAAACAATGATCGCACTCGAAATTGCAGGCGTAGGTGAGAAGAAAGTGTATTCCCGTCAGCATTGTGCACCTCCGTACCCGCGGTACTTGCTGTGGCACGTTATGCCGGCAACCGCAAGAAGAAGTCCTCCAGCGCCTCGTTGAACTGTCGAGGGTTCTCCAGGTTCGAGGCGTGCATGGCTTGGTGTATGGTCACGACGGATGAGTCCTTGATGAGTTCGTGCATCTTCTCCGCATGGACGAGCACAGCCTTCCTTTCCCGTTCGCCTACAACGACAAGGGTGGGGACCGTAATCCTCGTCAAGTCCAGCAAGCCGAAATCGTAGATGGCATCGGTGACTTTGAGGAGTTCTGCCTTGCTGAACTTCAGATGCTCCTCGACGAGGTACTCTTTCACCTCCGGCTGGATGTCCTTGAAGAAGGAGAAGGCAAAGGCAGCGTATCGCTCCCGGCTGAGCAGCCTGATGAGAAGCTTGACGGCGAACTTTGGGAAGAGGGTCTTCTGGAGCTTGTCGCTCCAGTTCAGTGCCGAAGAGGCGGCCGTGTCAGCGAGGACGAGGGCTTGAAGGTCGCCGTGATACTTCACCGCGTACTCCTCCGCGATCATCCCACCCAAGGAGAGTCCGCACACGACAGGCTTCTTCACGTCGAGACGTTCTAGCAGGGCACAAAGGTCGTCGGCAAACAACTCGCACGAATACCCGCTGTCTGAACCTTCGGACTGACCGTGACCACGCACGTCATAGGTGATGACCTCGTAATCCGAAGAGAAATGCTCCACCTGGGGCTGCCACATGTGGTGAGAGGCGCCAGCGCCGTGAATGAAAACTATGGGCCTTCCCTCGCCGTGGCTCTCATAGTAAGTGGTGATATCGTTGGTCACTACCAGGGGCATGGCTATCTCTTTCGGCCACCTCGAACGAAGCCACCACCTCCGAGGTCAGGAGCAGGCCTCGTAATGATTATAGCACAGCCGAGGTCAGATGGCATCGGAAGGCAGCGGCGAGCAGAGGTGGTGACTCGTGAGCGACACTGATCCCGCTTCCTTGGAGGAAAGGGAGCGACAGGTGGTGGCCGCTTGAGAAGCAGGACTGCTCGGCCCACTTTGATGGGGCGATCAGTGGCTGTGGATAACCTCGATACTTGGTGCTATAATGCAGTGAGAGCCCTATGGCGGGAACCGAAAGGGGGAGCCATGACAACTACGGAGTGTGTCCGCGGAGAGCGGGCTGGGCCGCAGTTCACCAGGAAGCAGTTCCTGGAATACGCGTTCGTCAAAGGTCCGCTTTGTGCCTGGTGGTTCAGGAATCTCGAGCAATCGCTTCCCCTAGCGGAGCCAGACTACAAGTTCTTGAACGGCGGGTGCTTGATCGCCAACCACCACGAGTTCCTCTTTACCACGCACCTGTTGTGGGAGCAACTGGAGTACTACAAGATCATGGGGGCCAAGGTGATCAGAGCCATGGCCACGGATGCGAATCACCTCATGCCCCGGCAGCTAGGTGGGTTCGAGGTGGGCGCCAGGATAGCATTGTTGGCTCCTGCTCTGAGGCTCAATGATATCAAGCTGATGATCGCCTTCACGAACAATCACTGTCCCGTTCCCGGCGATGAGAAGTATGCTGGAAATACACCTCAGGTGGGCGACCCCACCAAGGTCTACTATGAAATCCTGGAGCCCTGGTACGAAGGAGGGTACAAGGAGAACTATTTGCCCTTCGTCAAAGCCTTGATTACCACCGTCCAAAGATTCGGGGCACAGGATGTGATCTTTGCCTGGGAACCGGGCAACGAGCTTCACACTCCGCTGAATCCGGAGAAGTTCCTGAGCTTCTACCGCGAGGCAACGGCCTTCATCAAGGATCTCGATCCACAGACAAAGCTCGCTACGGGGACGATGGGGATGAATCACATCGACCCTGGAAATCCCTCGTCAGAGGTCGCCGCGGCAGTCTACGAACTGGAGGAGTTCGACATCATCACTCTTCACAGCTATGACTTCCTCCTTGAAAGGGATGGGTCCACCGGTGAGTACGATAGGCCCGTTAGCGTGGGCGACATGCCCATTGACTGGGACTTTGAGCTCTTCAGGACGATGAATCTGGACAAGCCCGTGGTGATGGAAGAGATTGGAACCTCCAGGATCTTGGCGCCCCGTTGGCACAACCCAGACGAGCCGACGAGGCTGGTCTACGAGGCAGGGCTGATAGATTTTGCTTTGAGAAACGGGGCTGTTGGCTGGGGACCATGGTCGCTAACGACGCAGCCCGAGCGAATAGGCGATGGTTGGCGAGGGCCGTGCTCCTATCCGGGTATGTCGCTCTATGAAACGGGCGGGCAGCCGACGGATTCACCGCGGGCACGCATAGAGGAGTGCTACAGGAGTCTTCCCCATCCTGCCCTCTCGACTTTGCGGGAAAAGTTCCCCCATTTGAAGATCTAGTTGCTCGTAGCTGGCCTGGTTTCGTCTCTCGGCGTCGGGTCACGAGGGAGCGGATTCCCCTCTCCCTACATGGAAGGGACCCGGGGAGGGGATCTCGCCCGCTTGTCCACGCGTCACCCCGCGCTCTGACTATCCCCTTGGTAGACTGGGTCCCGAAGGCTCTGAACCTCCGGAAGATTCGGCGCTCTAGTGTGTATACACAGGCAGCCCACTACAGGTTGTGGGGGTACTTGACAACTGAGCAATTTTATGTTAATATATGTTTTTGAAAGCGGCTTGTTCACCAGCCGAAAGGGGAAAAAAGAGGAGAAATGGGTGACCGAATCATCACCGTAAGGCTGGCTGACAACGCTGACAGCCTGGCTTTGCTCAGAGACAACCTGACCAGGTTCTCCAAGACACTGGAGGACCTGGAACACCAGGGGTACGTGCTCAAGACCTGTCAACCTTTCTCGATCGTCATGAAAGACAGTCCTGAGCGCCCGAAGGAGGAGGTTCCACCAGAGTATTGGCGGCCGCACTAAGCTAGCAGGGCTGGCCCCCTCCCACCTAGTTTGCAGCATAGCCAGTCGCGTCATTTGATCAGGGAAAAGGGCCAGCCTCTCATCTTATTCTCAGGACAGGCGCTCCCGAGGCAGGTGGGTGCCTACTGCTCCCAAGAGCGTGGGGTGCAGGTCGGAGTCAACAGGTGTACCGAGGAGGCGGGCAGATGCCCGCCTCCTGCTCGTCTGAAGCCTCCTGCAGACGTGCGAAGGCTCGCTTCCTCACAAATCAATCGGCTCCCAGTGTGCGAGGGGGTTGGCTGTGCGGGCAACCCCTACTCCGTTGCCTCGGGGTCTCCTGCAGTACTGGGCTGGGGCGAGAGCGCAGCGATCCTTCCGATGAGGAGGAAAGCCAAGGTAGAGAGCATCGCCACCGTCAGGGACAGATACCATACGGAGACTGGGGCGACGTTGTCGTAGAAGGCTCCGTTGAGGATGGGTCCGACACCCCAGGAGATACCTCCCACTATCCCATAGACGCCCATGTATCTACCTCGCATGTCTATGGGAGCAACCCTGGCTACAAAGGTGATAGCAGTGGGGGCCCAGATCAACTCGCCGATGGTGAGGACGATCATGGCCAACAGGAAGCCCCAGAAGTTGCCGGAAAGGGCGGCGCCCAGGGCACCAAGGCCGGTCCAGAAGGCGCCTACGCCCATCACGTAGGTGTCAGGGTATCTCTCCGTGACCCTGGTTACGGCGAACTGGAAGAAGACGACCATCAGGGCGTTGACCATCATGATCGCGCCAAAGCGACTCTCCAGTATGCCGAAGCCCTCCTTCATGTACACGGGCAGGATTTGCATGAAGGGCTCGTAGGCCATCCACAGCAGGACGGATGCCCCGCAGAAGGCCAGGAAGTAGAAATCGCGGAAGATGTATCCGTAGCCACCGGCCGGTCGCTCGACCTCCCGGGCTTCCGCAACCTCGGGCTTGGTCTCTTTGACCAGGAAGATTGTCAGGAGCAGAACGGAGGCGGCTGTAGAAGCGGCCACCATGAAGGACAGGAAATAGGACTGCTCTGCCAGGAAGCCTCCGACGGCCGGCCCTATGGCCACTCCTGCGTTGGAGACCATGCGCATCAGGGCGTAGGCCCCACCTCGCTTGTGGGGCTCGATGAGGTCAGCGATCATGGCGTCGGAGCCGATACGAGAGGCGGGCTCGATCAGTCCACTGGCGGCGACCAGCACGGCGTAGGCACCCAGCGAGTCCAGGAAGGCGAACCCCAGCATGATCATGATCTCGTTCGACAGCCCTGCCACCATGGCCAACTTGCGGCCGTACCTGTCCACCACCGGTCCCCAGATGGCCTGGGAGAAGAGGCCTACGCCCGAACTGATGGCGAACAGGAGACCCACTGTGGTCAAGGGGATCTCCAGCCTCTGGCGGAGGTAGATGGTCATGAAGGGCCAGACCAGGCTGCCGCCAGCGGAGCCGATGAAGCGGCCACAGAACAGGATCCAGAACTGCGGAGGGTATTCTTGTATCGTGCTTCTAATCCTCGTGATCATGTTTGCACCCGGACGTCTCCAGCCGTGTGCCTGCTGGGTGTGCCTTCCGAGGAAGACCCGAGCGGGCGGCGGAGGTTGCGGGATTATACCACGAATGGCTGTCGGCAACACTGGCTTTCCGTGCGAAGGGTGGCCGAACAGCCGCCGCTGTGTCGGTCCGCGATGGACATCGATGTCCCATTATGATATCATGGGCAAGATCCGGCAACTTGCCGCGCGAAGGGACGGTGGGCACATGCCGCCACAGGTTGAGGGTCCTCACGTCAGTCGCCTCAGCTACTCGTCTGTCAGCGCCTATCTCACCTGCGGACGCAGCTGGAAGTTCCGCTACATCGACCGAATCCCAGTGCCGACCGCAGCCAGACTGATCTTCGGTACTGCAATCCACGACACAATCGAAGCCCACATCCGCAGCAGGGCTGAAGGGCAGGAGACTCCGCTTCTGGCCGACATTTGGAATACAGAATGGGCGCGGAGCGTTGAGCAGGAGGGCGAAAACATCGTCTGGGGCCAGGACAGTCCCGAAGAGCTCTACATGACAGGCCTGCGTGTGCTCCAGACCGCCGACGTGGTGGAGACCATAGAAGGTGTCAGCCCGCTGGTCAGCCCCTATGGCCACCTTTACATCGAGGAGTGGGTGAGCATGAAAGTCCCCGACGTTCCCGTCCCCGTCGTGGGTCGGATCGACATCATCACGGAGGACGGGGTGCCTGGAGACTTCAAGACTTCTTCGCAGACGTGGTCCGAGGAACGAGCACTGGCTGAACTTCAGCCCCTCTTCTACGTGGGTGCGCTCAGGCAGCAGCGCTTCCCGCTCAGCGAGGAGATGCGTTTCCGGCACTACGTGTTCACCACGATGGAAGAGCCCACAGCCCAGGTCATAGAGACGCAGCGCCACGCGGGCGAACTCCCCTTTCTATTCGAAGTGATCCGAGAGGTGTGGCAGGGCATCACCGCTGGGGTGTTCGTGCCCAATCCCGGTGTCTGGAAGTGCTCGCCCGAGTACTGCGAATACTGGGCCATGTGCCGTGGAAGGGCATCCGACGAGGAGAGCTAGGAGAGGACACTCCGCGGATTGCTAGTCAAGGGTTAGGCCCGCAGCAAGCCCAAAGCCAGCGGCTCTCGGATTGAGGTGTGGGCTACGGACAGGCGACGTAGCTGCGGGGGGCTAGGAGATGCCCAAGCGCCCTTGGGTCTCCGCCAGTTTCTCGTCGACTTCCTCAAAGTCGCCTCTCTGCCCGGGGGGCAAGAGCCTGGCCACATGGCAGAGGGCCAACCTCGAGAAGTCGAGCATGAAGTCTGCCCTATCGAATTCGCCTGTTCTTGCAGCGTCGGGCGGGGCCAGCGGTTCGCCGAATCTGATCTTCACGGCCCGCAGTCTACCCTTCTTCTCGCGGGTGACCACACCCATCGGAACGAGGGGCACCCCCCGGTTGATGGCGAAGAGCGCAGCCCCGGTCCTTACATCGCCTTCCAACAGACCGTTGCCCCTGGTTCTGCCGGTTATGGACATCCACAGGACATGCCCGGATCCATCCAGGAAGGACAGAACCTCCTTGATGACCTCTGTTTGGAGCCTGTATGCCCCAGCCTCATCCTTGTGGACAGGAAAGACCAGGTTGGGCACGCCCAGCGCTTTCTGTGATGGGGTGGCGTGGGTGATGACCTCGGGCCGGCCAATCCCCTTCAGTCGGAACTCCTCCCCAGGCAGACGGCAGCCGACCTTGAGCACTGCCCGCAAGGTCTGGGAGACCGAGGGGTAGTTACTGACCAGGATGGCCTCCTGGCCTTCGTGCAGCCAGGAGGGGATTGGCTCTACCTGAATTCCTCTCATGGACAGGTCGACGAGTTTTCGAGCAGCCTTGCTGCGCTCCAGGAGCGCCAGGGAAAGCAGCCTGGCACCGAGCCAAGCGGAGAGTCCGCCTTGCGACGACTTCGACATCGCCTGCGCGACGCCCGGTCCGATTTGCATGCCTATACCTCGCAATCTTGCTCACCCCACTGTGGCCTTGGCAGGCCAAAGATTCAGGGTCAGCCTTTGTTACATAGAACCCGGAACCCAGCGCGCAGTTACGGACATAGGCTCGCGTTCCAGGGTTGCCAGCAGTCACAGTCGGCCTTTATACCATCCCTGGGAGGATCTGTCAAATCGGCGCAGTGCGACAGTTGCCGACGGCAAGCATCCCCGCGCCAAGGTCGAGACGCCCGTTCGCGGCTCCAGCAGGTTGAGGGGCCGGAGGACATCACTAGCCCCAGGCGTGAGGGGCGTATTGCGCATTCGTGGCGAGGCGCCGCTCCTTCAGCCCACTCGGCGGTAACTGGATGCGGGCACTCAGTCGACTCTCAGAACGGGTAGGACGGGGAAGGAACCTATCGTTCTTTCTGGGCGGTGGCGATGGCCTCGAAGTTCTCGTACAGGCCAGGGTTGTTGACTGCCTCCCGCAACCCGAGGGCGAAGCCGTTGATTCTCTCCCACAGGATGTCCACGGCCATCCAGTCGAAGAGCAGTTCGTCGCTGAACAGTCCGTGCTTGTAGAGAGTACCCACGCTTTCGAGGTACATGCACACCTTCGAGGCGTAGCGGTACTCCTCCGTGCCAGCGGGATACTTCTTGATGAACTCCGCATATTCCGGGATGAACTCGCGGCTCCAGACCCATCCCACTGCGTCTGATATGTCAAGGGCGGCCCAGACTTGAAGAAGCTGAAGCATGATGTTGGCATCTTGGTGAGTCGGCTTGGTCATTTTTCTCTCTCCTTTGTTGTCTCAGGGCCGTGACCCTGGCTTTGCAACGACGCGACTAAAGTGCTCTCAGGGCTTCTGCTGAGAGCGATTGCTCAAGTTCCTCGTCGACGAACTTGCCGTCCCTGCGGATCAGTTCACCGTCGAAGTAGAGCTCACCTCCGCCGTACTCCTCTGTCTGCATGAGTACGATATCCCAGTGAATGGCCGAGTCGTTGCCGTTGGGGGTCTCTCGGTCGCATTGTCCAAGGGCAAGATGCAGGGAGCCGGCGATCTTCTCGTCGAAGAGGGCATCGTTCATGACACGGTGGATGAAGGGATTGAGACCCAAGGCGAATTCGCCGATGTATCGGGCGCCCTCGTCCACGTCGAGTATCTCGTTGAGCCTGTCGGTTCCTGCCTGACAGGACGCGTGCACAACCTTACCACTCTCGAACTCGAGTCTGATGTCATGGAAGAGGAATCCCCTCTCGAGGGCTGGGGTGTTGAAGGTGATGTGGCCGTTGAGGGAGTCTCTGACCGGGGCGGTGAAAACCTCGCCATCGGGGATGTTCTCCTTGCCATCGCATTTCACCACGGGAAGGCCCTCGATAGAGAAAGAGAGATCGGTGCCCGGGCCGACGATCCGCACCCTGTCGGTTCTTTCCATCAACTCCACGAGGGGATCCATGGCTTTAGACATCTTGGAGTAGTGCAGGCAACATACGTCATAGTAGAACTCCTCGTAGGCCTCCTGGCTCATCTGCGATAGCTGGGCCTTAGAGTTGGTGGGGAAGGTGACGAAGCACCATTTGGTGTTCCTGACGCGCTCCTTCACGTGAACCAGGTCTATGTACAGCCTCGTATACAGCGTCATCTGGTCAGCCTCGACATCGGCGAACTCGAAGACGTTGTCCGGAGCGTAGAGGCCGAGCCAGGCGTCGCACTCTTTCATGAGCTTGAGGTGGAGTTTACCGAAGGCCTCGAACTGGGCCTCACTGGCGTCTTGGATGAACGGTCGCGTCACTGACGAGTCGTTGTAGTACCAGAAGGGCACGCCGCCTAGCTGAGTGGCCTGCCTGATGATCTCTTTGGCCAGTTCAAGGGTCTCCTGGCCTCTGATTTCCAGCATAATCTTCTCGCCGGCTTGCAGGTCCACGGAGTAGGTAAGAAGGATGGTGGCCAGAACCTCATTTCGCTTGTCTTTCATTGGCGGCGTTCTCCTTATGGGATAATGTATGCGTGCGCAATGCCACAGAAGGAGGCCAGCCCCTGCGTTGCGGGCGGATCAGAGGGTGAACTCGCCGTCCCTCATGATCACGCGGCCTTCAACGTCGACGGTCACGTTTCTCAAGACGCCGTCGAGGTGGACCTTGCTGATCCAATCGGCTCCCGTCATGTTTGGAGAGGGATGCCCCACCGCTACGTGCACTCCGGGGAACTTCTCATCTTGGAGCATGTTTCCCACAAATCGGTCAACCCCGGTGTTTGTACCGATGGCGAACTCCCCGAACCTGTTGGCGTTCTCGTCTCTCAGGACGTAATCATTCAGTTCCCTTAGCAGCTGCTCGTCATCACAAGAAATCCCTCTGATTCGCCCATTGGCCACTTCAAGGGTCACCGGCGCGTCTTCGAGCAGGCCGAACTTCTCACCGAAGTAGTCGCCCAGAATGCCATCTACCACGATGATGCCTTTACTGATGTTGTGGGGGCAAGTGAAGACCTCTCCATCGGGCAAGTTGGTGATCCTTCCTGGTCTGAGAATGCCATCGCTGACCACCCACTTCAGGGATGGGGAGAACTCAACGGTGAAGTCCGTACCTGCGGGGGACGTCACCCTGATGTGGCTCGCTCCCGTCACGATCTCGCCGACTCTGGCGCTGAGCCTCTGAACTTCTTCGTAGTCGACGCACATCCCCACCTGCATCAGTTCATCGGTGATACCCGGCATGTGGCCGTGTCTCAGCCGATCGCTGGCGTAGACCACATCAAGCAGGGGCAGCCTGAGGCTTCCTACTTCCCCTTTCTTGCCTGTTGCCGCGAAGAAACTCACGTCAGCGTCTTCTAGAGCATCAACGATCTCGTCAGGAAGCTCCAGAGGATTGCTGCCATCATCGGGCCGGTCCCCGTAGTCCTCCAGGGTGAAGGTAATGATGTTGCTGGGGCTGATCGGCTCTGCGACGTCGCGCAATGCGGCGGCGATGTGCTCGGTGGCATGATCCGTGATGATCACGACCTTCTCACCTGATTGTACCCGGGCGCAGTTCTGTACGGCCTGTGCGGCGCCTTGTTGTATGGTTCCCATGAATCCACTCCTCGTGTGTGCGATTCTGCTCAACAAAGAGGCTGACGCAGGCGGCAACCTGGCGGCTGCCACTGAGTCGTGGCGTCTCTAGGCCTTACTCCTCGCCTTCTGCCATGGACGGGACAACGCCAAGCTGCCGCCACAACCCCAATTCGTCGAACACGATCCAGCCTTCCACTACCTTTCCCCCAGCGACGCGATGCATGAGGATCTCCGGCACGGCTACTTGCTTGCCAACAGTGGCGGTAGAGGGGATGTCCTCCAAGCCGCCTCTGTACGTACCACCAGCCGTGGCGCGAGTGACAACTTTGTCCCGCTCGGCGATCTGATCCTCGATGGTTGCGAGGAAATCGGGGAAGGCGGAGCGGATCAAGGTGATGTATCGCTTTTCGCCCTCGAGGCCGGACGCCTGGCCGTGAGGGGCACTGTGGTTGACATAGTTGGGGGCGATCAACTCGTCTGCTACGGCCACGTTCCCCTGGTTGTAGCACTCTTCAAACCAGCGGCGGATGAGCGCTTTGTTCCCTTCCGTTGACATGGGGGTGCATTCTCCCTTCTTCGCATTGCTCCGAAGTGAGGCGGCACATCTCTAAGGGCTGCCGAGGCTGGTAACGCTCCCCAGGCCAGAGATATTCTTGTTGACGGTAGGAGACCCGTAGTACTCGACGCTACCGAGGCCTCGGATGGTCACATCCAGCTCTTCGGCGGCCCAGACGGTGGCCTTGCCGGCGCCTCTGAGATCCACGGCCGCTTTCTTGCTTTCCAGTTTGGAGGCCTCGTAGGTGCCCGCCCCGGAGATGGCGAGCCTCTGCTCCGACACGCGGCCGGACAAGTCTACGCTACCCATGCCAGGTAGATCGACTTCGAGCGACTCCGCCGTGAGGGAGTCGACCTTGACACTGCCTGCACCGCGCAGTATCAGTGCCAGGCGCTCCGTTTCTATGTCGGAGCCAGTAACGCTTGCTGCGCCGCGAACCTCTAGGCCGGTGAGCTTCTTCACCCTCAGAATGTACCTGATCGGCTTTCTGGTGAGGCTGGTGGTTAGCGCATCGCCTAGCCTGTCGGCCCAGCTTCCGCCGAGGGCGAGGGTGAGCGTACCGCTTTTTACCTCAGTCTCGATCCTGGGCAGGATATCTGGGTCCGTTTCAATGGTCAGCGCTTCTTGCGCTCCTTGCTCAATGATCAGTTCGCCATAGTCCCTCAGGACCACCCGGTCGAAGTCTCTGACCTCTCTGGATTCGGTGGCGAGATCACCAGTGCTCATTTTGTCTTCTCCTCTGTACTATGCTCCAAGTCTCACTGCTGGCGCCAAACCGATGCTCTGCAAAGCTATGGTGACAGCCACAAGTAAGAACACCAAGACCGCAACTTTCACAAGCAGGGCTCTGAGACGTGTCCCGGCCAATCCGCTACCGGCCACACCGCCAGCTATTCCCATCTGTATCGTTTGCGCGACAAACAAACCCACAAGCCAGTTTAGCCCGGCGGTGGAAGCAGATAGCAGCCCAAGCGCACCAGCCCCGCCGATCAACGCACCCAGTTGCAGACCGAAGACAAGTCCTCGCCGCCAGCCGGATAGCCCAAGCCTCAACATCAACCACAGGAGCAATACAGTCGACAACAGGGCCGCCGAGTAGCCCAGCGGAATCAATCGAAAAAGGTCTTCTGGTGGCAGCAAGAAGGGAGTGGGCTGAACGTACAGGCTCGCCAGCAAGCCACCGTGCAGAAAGAAGTCGACAGCTAGCATGGAAAGCCAGCTCAGGAAGCCGATGAAGATCAATCGACGCCGAGAGTGATTCATCACCTTTACCCCCTTCCTCGTTGACTTGGGAACGTGGCCCCATTGACCGGCCGCGATCAGCCGGGGTTCTCTCGCTATTGCAGGACCGGCGGATCGCAGAATTCTCTGGGCATTGGATCGTTGGACACGAGTCGACAAGATGTGAGCGAGACGCGCTACTATTGTATATCACAATTGAACGGTGGGAAAGGTTCTTCGTGACTGCTACGCCTCATGCACGGGCCAGCATAATCGTGGACAGCATCTCATGGTTGAATGCGGCCCGGGGCGGAATCAGCGCAAGCCTGCGGTGGGGGCCGATGCGCTAGCATACTGCCTTCAATCTGCGGGCGCTGTTTCGTGTGGCCTTCGGGTATCGTACAGGCGGGGAGCCCGCAGTTTGGTCGCTCGGCAGAATCGGCTATACTGAAGGCCAGAGGCAAGTGGACAGGGAGGACGCACTCGATGATGAAGACACCGTCGGTGCAGATCCTGGGGCGGAATGTGCCACTGTGGTCCGTAGGGCTGGGGTTCGTCGTCCTGCGGGTGCTCTCCAGCTTCAACGGCCGCGTGCAGGCCAGGCAGGAGTCGGAGCGGGCGCTGGTGCTGAGGACGGAGGATGCTGGCTGGCTGGGCAACATGTTCGCCTGCATCGTGCGCTTCACGCCGGAGTTCGAGGTGGGCGACGTTTACACTACGGAGACCTTCACCGCCACCATCCTCAGTGTGACGCCGGACAAGAAGGACGTGCAGGAGGTGCGCTTCGAGTTCAAACTGCCCTTGGGCGATCCGTCGGTGCTGCTCATCTACTACGACGGTGCGACCTACCGCACCTGGGAGCCATCACCAGAGTGGGAGTTGCTCAACGCCAGGCTTGATCCCTTCGGATACTAGGCTGTGGCCAATGGCGCAAGTCCGATGCCCGGCAAGTGCCCCTCACGGCGCGCAAAGAGCGATTCGCCGGGCTGTGGATGGGACCCTGGGCTGCGCCTCCGAAGGGCTCCCACCGCCATGCCCCTCCCCCTCGTCTGATGTAGCCCAGGCCTGGGAAGTGGAAGTGGAAGGCATGGACCAGGAATCCCTCCGCTGCGGCCCGCTTGAGGAGCTCGCGCCTGACCGCAACAGCCTGCTCTGGGTCCCTGTCGTACACGGCATACCAGTCGGGAAACTCCAGATTGAGGGGGTGGAGCAGGGTATCAGAGATGTAGAGGAGCTTCTCGTTCTCCGACGAGATTTCCACCATCATGTGACCCGGTTGGTGACCGACTGCGCCGAAGGCGTGGATACCGGGCACGATCTCCCCGTCTTCTTCGAGGAGTTCGAGTCGATCCCGAATAGGCAATAGCTTCCGGTCCAGAAACTCAACTCTGTCCGGCTGTATCTCGGCGCGGGTCTCCTTCGACATACAAAACTCCCATCCCTCCTCCCACATCACGTAGCGGGCGTTGGGGAAAGCGAGCTTGCTCTCCGCATGGGTGAGCGCGCCGATGTGGTCGCTGTGGCAGTGGGTGAGAACCACGATGTCGATGTCCGCGGGGTCGATGCCCTCGGCCTTGAGGTTCTGGAGGAGCTTCCCCGCCGTGGGGCTGAGATCAGGACCCATCCCCGTGTCCACCAGTATCACCAAATCGCCAGCGTAGACCAGCAGGCAAGCCTCTGAGACGGGGACCTCATCTGGCTTGAGGCTGAGGCGTTGCAGTGCCTCCTTCAACTCATGCTCAGGTGCACCGGCGAAGAGCCTGTCGGCGGCCAGCGGATAGGTTCCGTCGCTGATGGCCATACAATCGAGTTCTCCCACCTTGAAACGAAAGCTCTCAGCGCAGACGGTTCTTCTCCCTTCGAACAGGATTCAAATGCATCTCCGCCTGACCAAGGAGTTCCGAACAGCGCTCCTCCTGCCCGTGCGTGGCCTTCCAGGGACGCATGAACATCTAGGACGAGAAGTAGCCCCACAGAAGGACCGCCGCCAGGGCTACACACCACGCGGCCTCCAGGTACCCGGCGATCTGGGCCAGGGCATTGGGCGGTGGCAGGAGTCTGTTGCCATAAGCGTCGTGGGCGATCAGTATGGCCAGAAAGATGAGGAAGATGGGCAGAAAGATGCCTTGTACGCCACTCCATTCGTTCAGCCATGCACCGGCAAAGAAGACACCGGTTACCACCAGCAGACCGATGAAGATCACGTGGCGAACGGTCATCGTTTGCTCCCTTCGGCTTGCAGGCTTTTACCCCACGGTAAGCTCTCGGCCTGCCGCCGCCTCATGACGGTTCTATTGTGGTGCGGGAGGCCTACTGTGAATGGACCTCAGGCATCAGGCCCAGCTGTCGCAGGAAGGTGGCGGAATCCCAGTATAGGGTCTCCCGCTTGATCTTGCCCTGGTGCATCTCGATGATGGAGGCGCCCGGGACCGAGAAGCTCTTGCCAGTCGGGGGCGAGGAACCCATTGGGCCTTTGTGGGTGCCGGTCTCGATCCATTCGACGCCTACCCAGTCGCCGGCCACGAAGAGGGACTTGATCTCCAACTTGAAGTCGGGGAAGGCGGCGAAGACACCTGTGGCCCAGGCTTTGATCTCCTCCAGACCGCGATGCACAGCCTCGCCGGGGAGACTCTCGAACACACAATCATCCGTGAGGAAGGAAACCACCTTCTCTGGATCCCCAGAGTTCCACGCTCCAACGTAGTCCATGAGCATCTTCTCCACGTCGGATGTCATATTGATACCTCCTTGCCTACGTGTCGCTCCCTTGCTGCAGACCTACGCCCACGAAGAGAAGGGCCATCCCTAAGGAAGACGGCCCTACCGACAGCTAGCCTCTGGTGAGGTGCTATTCTCTCGCCTTCCAGCGAAGGGTGGCGTATCCTGCTAGCCCAGCGAGACCACTGCCCAGGAGCATGATGGTACCAGGTTCGGGGACGAACATCGCCGCAGCGCAGTCCTCCGCCACCTGGATAGTGAACTCTCCCACGCGCCCTGATGTTTGGCCGGTGAGCCTCCATGTCCACAATCCGAGCCAATCGCGATCGCACGGGAAGTGGTAGAGGTCCGGGACGTTGAAGACACCGTTCGTGGCGTGGCCGAAGTTGATCATGCCGCCTCGATCTTGCCCGTCCTGCCACGCGTGGAGGTCGATGTTTTCATCATCTTCCCAGCCACTGGTGTAGACGGCGAGCAAGATGACACCAGACTCGTCCGTCCAGCACTCGATGCAGGCCTCCGGATCGGTGGTGATGGCAATGGACTGTGCAAGAGCGGCACCGGAACTGAGCAGCAGCGCCATGCTCACACCCAACAACAAGCCTCTTAGCCACCGTTTCTTCATCGCCTCTCCCTCCTTCGTTGCTAGAGTGGGTCCGAGCCTGTCGTCCTCACCTTAGCACAATTCTCAATCGGTGTCAACCCCTGGAAACCTTTCCTGGGGTGCTTTGCCAATAGTTCGCGCCAACGCTGTAGCGCCGTTGGGAGGCGCAGACGCTCCCTGGCTGCCCCATTGAATAGGCCAAGAGCGGGTCAGGTCGTCTATCTCCTCCATGAGGCGCATGGTCTCCTTGAGGGCGACGAGGATTTTCGACGAGATGGATTCAGCAGAGGCCAACGCGTGGAGACTACACCACACGCGGGCATGTCTGATGAGAGGAGTTCCGAGACTCGAAGTCGGCTGCGCTGCGCAGTTTTCGCCAGCTGT
>CAYGAW010000120.1:0-9884 GCA_964347945.1 uncultured Anaerolineales bacterium | reverse complement strand
TTCTGGGCATGGCCGTTGACCGACAGCTGGGCCGGGCGTACACAGTCTACCTTGCCTCGCCGCTCGAAGGGGAACTCGCCGTGGTTGACATCGGCAGAGCAGAGGTTGTTTCGCGCGTGGGCCCGGTAGGACGGGTGGACCACCCACCGAGCGCTTCTCATGCGGTTGCCGTCGATGAAGGCAGGGGCCGCCTGTACATCGCTGACGGATATGGACTCCTCATCGTTGATAGCCTGAACCACGCTTTGACAGCCAGTATGGAGGCTGAAACCACCACTTACAACTATGGCCTGGCGGTGGACCCCAGTAGGCACAGAGTATACCTGCTCGACAGTTCGACGGGAAGGCTTCTCGTGATTGCTGACCAGCGATGATGGTCTGAGGCTGGGGAAGAACGGCCGTGAGAGCGCATGGGGTCGGAAACCCGATGCTACAGATGAAAGGAAACACCCTGGAACGTGTGTCGGAACCAGCTGAAGCCGGGCTTCCCAGTTCGTAGCGCAGGACTTCAGTCCGTTGCGTGTTCGATGTAGACGTCACCAAGTTCACACCCTCATCACGTCCACGAAGAAGTCAATTCCCGCGCTAAGATCAGAAAGCGGCTGCGAGACTCGAAGAATCTGTCACAAGGCCTCTTTCCACTGTCCTGAGAAAGGTCCCGTCGTGAGTTCACCGAAAGAGGCTGAGGGATGCTAACACGCCTGCTTCTCCGCCTGTTCACCCTGAGCCGTTCCCTTCCCCTGGATGGGGGAGGGCGCCATCTGTCGAGTGTGTTGTTCCGCACTCCCACGATGATGATCGCCCGCTTGCGCGGACGAATCTTCTCTGGTATATTGGGTAAACCTGCGTAAGGAACACTTGCCTGGAAGAGGTCAGCATCGTATGGTGAAGAACGGGGCAGCAATCGCTCCTCATGGTGGAACACTCGTCGACCGTGTGCTGCGAGGAGTGTTGAGGGAAGCAGCCTTGGAGCGGGCGCGTACCTTGAAGAAAGTGAACTTGACACCCACCGCCGCGTCCGATCTGGAGCTCATCGGTGTGGGAGCATTCAGTCCTCTGAAAGGCTTCATGACCAGGGCCGATTATGAGAGCGTGGTAGAGGACATGCGCCTGAGCAATGGGCTCGTCTGGAGCATGCCCATCACACTTCCTGTCTCTCGCGAGGCGGCCGATCAGATAGGGGAGGGCGAGGAGATCGCTCTCGTGGAGGGAGAACGCGCTCTCGGCATCATGGAAGTGGCCGAGAGGTTTGAGTACGACAAGGAAAGGGAGGCCCTGCTGGTCTACCACACCACCGAGGATGCGCATCCGGGAGTGGCACGACTCTACGCCCAAGGTGACGTGCTATTGGGAGGTCATATTCACCTTCTCGACCGGCCAGCCGTGTTGGAGTTCCCTGAGTTCCGGCATGACCCAGTACAGACACGGCGCATGTTCGCTCAGCGCGGCTGGCGACGCATCGTGGCCTTCCAGACCCGCAACCCGATCCATCGCGCTCACGAGGCCATCCAGAAGATGGCGCTGGAGATCTGTGACGGGCTCCTTCTGCATCCGCTGGTGGGCGAGACGAAGCCCGATGATATCCCTGCGGATGTGCGGATGATGAGCTATCAGGCCCTGCTGCGAGACTACTACCCCCCCGAAAGGGTGATCCTGGGCGTGTTTCCGGCAGCCATGCGGTATGCAGGGCCTCGGGAGGCGATTCTCCACGCGCTGGCACGCAAGAATTACGGTTGTACCCACTTCATCGTGGGACGGGATCACGCCGGAGTGGGGGGTTACTACGGCACCTACGACGCCCAACTCATCTTCGACGACTACGAGCCTGACGAGATAGGGATCACGCCTCTTTTCTTCGAGCACGTGTTCTATTGTCGCAAGTGTGAGGGCCTGGTCTCGGTCAAGACCTGCCCCCACCCGGCTTCCGACCATGTGGTCATGAGTGGGACAGAAGTAAGAATGAGGGTAAGCCGGGGAGAGATGCTGCCCGAGGAGTTCACCCGTCCCGAGGTGAGCAGGGTGCTGATCGAGGGGATGAGGAAGAGGAAGCCGGCAGAAGGCCGGCGCAGGGTGATGGTGATCGGCTTGGATTGCGCGACTCCGCAGTTGGTGTTCGAGCAGTGGCGCGACGAACTGCCCAGTCTCCGGAAGCTGATGGAGCGCGGAACGTACGGTGAACTGGAGAGCACTATCCCTCCCATCACCGTACCTGCCTGGATGTCGATGATGACTGGCAAGGATCCGGGTCGGCTGGGATTCTACGGCTTTCGTAACCGCGCTGACCACTCATACGATAGGATGCGCATCGCCAATTCGAAGGCGGTGGTGGAGGACACCGTTTGGGACATACTCTCGAGGGATGGGAGGACGGTTGTCCTCGTGGGAGTCCCCCAAACTTATCCTGTGAAGCCCACCAATGGCTACATTATCACCTCCTTTCTGACGCCGAGCACTGGCAGCCAGTATACCTATCCAGCTGAACTCAAAGAGGAGATAGCGTCGCTGGTGGGCGAGTACATGCTGGATGTCGAGAATTTCCGGACCGAGGGCAAGGACGACCTGTTACGCCAAATCTATGAGATGACCGAGAAACGGTTCAAGGTGGTGAAGCATCTGGTGGGGTCAAAGGACTGGGATTTCTTCATGCTGGTGGAGATGGGGATTGATCGCATCCACCACGGTTTCTGGAAGTTCTTCGACCCTCAGCACAAGAAGTACCAGCCGGACTCGCCGTACCGGGACGCCATCAAGGACTACTACAGGTATCTGGATGGAGAGATCGGGCAGATACTCGATATGCTTGATGATGACACGGTTGTCCTCATCGCTTCCGACCACGGCGCAAGGCACATGGAGGGTGGCATCTGCATCAACGAATGGCTGAAGCAAGAGGGGTATCTGGCGCTGAAGGAGGAGCCGGGCGAGATCGTTCCCTTGGAGAAGGTAGAGATTGACTGGGATCGAACGATGGCCTGGGGCGCGGGTGGGTACTATGGCCGCCTCTTCCTGAACGTGCGAGGGCGGGAACCCCAAGGTATCATCCCTCCTGAGCAATACGAGAGTGTCCGGGACGAGATTGCGCACAAGTTGTCTCAGATCACCGACGAGGATGGAGTGAATATCGGGACTGTGGCCTACAGACCGCAGGATGTCTACAGCGAATGTCGCAACGTTCCACCGGATTTGATGGTCTACTTCGGGAACCTGTCGTGGCGCTCGGTGGGGAGTATGGGACACGGAGACATCCGCACGCGTGAGAACGACCTTGGACCAGACGATGCCAATCATGCTCAGCAGGGCATCTTCATCATGTACGACCCTGGAGAGCAGGGGCGGGGTAGGGTCGAGGGACTCCAGGTGATGGATGTCGCGCCAACCGTGCTCGATCTATTCGGTCTCCCCGTCCCCAAGGATATACAGGGTAAGAAAATCTCCTACGGAAGGGGCTAGAATAGGATCCTATGGAACGGCAAGGGTTCACTCTATGGTTTACAGGCCTGTCAGGCTCCGGCAAGACGACTTTGGCCCGTGGCGTAGAGCAGAAACTGCGGGACAGAGGCTTGAAGGTGGAGGTCTTGGACGGTGACGTAATCCGAACCAATCTGAGCAAGGGGTTGGGTTTCAGCAAAGAGGATAGAGATACCAACATCAAACGCATTGGCTTCGTCTGCAAGCTTCTCACGCGCAATGGCGTAGCAGCCATCGCCTCCGCCATCTCGCCCTACAGAGAGGTCAGGGACTACGTGCGCCAGGACATAGGTCGCTTCGTGGAGGTCTATTGCAGATGCCCCGTGGATGTGCTCATCGAGCGGGACGTGAAAGGCCTCTACCAGAAAGCCCTCGATGGGGAGATTGAGAACTTCACCGGGATCTCCGATCCCTATGAGGAGCCTCTGAGCCCGGAAGTCATCGTTGACACAGACCAGGAAGACCCTGAGGAGAGCGTGGCCAAGATCATCGCCAAACTGGAGGAATTGGAGTACGTCCCTCAGGCAGCCGGGGAGGACGAAAGCGTCTACAGTGAGGAGGAGGAGAAGATCCTCGAGGACAGGCTCAGGGCCCTGGGATACTTGTGAGGGCTTGAGCGAGGTGCTCCTGCCGCCAGTCCTCCTTTGCCTCATCTAGCATCAAAGGGTAGCGATGACCGCGCGCATAGCCTTGGCAGATGACAATGCTGCTTTCCTCGACGCCACCGCGCAGCTGCTGGAAAGGGAGGGCTACCAGGTCACCACAGCCTGTAATGGCCGGGAAGCTCTCGAGGTCATCGGTCGCGACAAGCCTGACCTGGTCCTGCTGGACATTATGATGCCGGGTCTGGACGGGATCTCTGTCATGAAGCAGATCAGAGACCAGGACCCACATATCGGTGTGGTGATGATGACCGCTTTTGGCTCTGAGGAGATGGCTGTCGAGGCTCTAACCGCAGGCGCCGATGACTACCTAATCAAACCTTTGGATTACCAGGAAGCCTTCATTCGGCTCGACATAGTCCTGGGGAGGAGCCAGTTGCGGCGCGAGCGAAAGCGTCTCCAGGTGGAACTGTCAGCCGCCCACGATGAACTACAGGCCAGGTACGGTGAGCTGGAGGCCAGCTACCAGCGGATCCAGGAGCTGGAGGAGAAGACTCGGGAGCTGTTTGAGCGTTACCTTCCGTCAGAGGTGGCCCGCTATCTGATCGACGATCCGTCGCGGGCCAACCTGGGAGGCGAGAGGCGGGAGGTGACCGTGCTCTTTGCTGACCTCCGAGGATTCACAGCGCTGGCGGAGAAGATGGCGCCAGAGACACTGATAGACGTGGTGAACGGCTATCTCACACTGGCTACCGAGGCCATCTTCGCTCAGGGAGGCATCCTGGACAAGTTCATGGGAGATGCAGTGATGGCGGTGTATAACGCTCCCATACCACAGCCGGACCATGCTTTGCGGGCGGTCAACACAGCCTTTGCCCTGCGGGAGAACTTGAGGGGCTACGACGCCGAACCGAGCCTCCACTTCGGCTTCGGCGTCAACACAGGTGAGGCAGTGGTAGGCAACGTGGGCAGCGAAGCGCTGATGAACTACACAGCGATCGGCGACGCTGTCAACGTCGCCTTCCGGCTCCAGGAGCAGGCCAAGGGCCAGCAGATACTGTTGAGCCGCACCACCTTCGACCAGGTCAGGGACTTTGTGGAGGCCAGGCCACTAGGCCGCATGAGAATCAGGAGACGAGCCGAAGAAGCCGAAGTCTATGAAGCTCTAACGCTCAAGGGCGGCCAGACCGAACAGAGCGATTCTTCTACTTCTTGACCGAATAGCCGTAGGGGCCTAGCGCATCCCCGAGGCCCCTGTACTCCGCGAACGTCAGGACAAACGGTTTGGCCTTGTCGTAGTCTATGCGACGCCCCGATTCGTCCAGCACATCCTCATCGATGTGAACAGCCACCACCTCTGCCAAGAATAGGTCATGTGCGCCAAGGGGTATCTTCTGGGCGACCCTGCATTCCATGTTGACGTGGCATTCGGCGATGAGCGGGGTCTTCACTTCGGTCGCCGGCTCCGGTGTAAGGCCAAAGGTCGCGAACTTGTCGACATCTCGACCTGAGACGTGCCCGCAACGGTCCGCCAGCTCCAGCAGATCCTCTCCCGGGATGTTGATCACGAACTCGCCTGTCTTCTCGATCAGGCCATGTGAATGGCGATTGGGTCGCACACTGATGCCTACCATGGGTGGATCCGAGCACACAGTGCCTACCCAGGCGAGGGTGATGATGTTGGGCTTCTCGATCCCGCAGGTGGCGAGAATAACCGGCACTGGATACAAGTACGTGGAAGGTCTCTTGCTCTTCTTCGCCACTTGGACCTCCCTCCTTTCTGAGTGCTTTGGCTCGTGATCCCATTGTAGCATTCCCCTCTTCCTTGGGCAAATGGATGGACTGAAGCGTGGATTGCGGCCGTGGTTCCCGTGGTTTGTGGAAGCGTAGCGTTTGCTGCCCCCTTGGTGGCGGCTTCGACTAATACAGCCGGTGCTATCCGGGTGCTGCGGTGGCCACAACATGTAGTGGCTGTTCTCGGCTGCGGCCCAATATGTGGTAATGTGCGCTTGACAAGGCAGAAAGACCGTGCCATAATGTTGTTGGCTAGCTCGAATTGATGTGCCAGAGTCAGGCGCGACGCCAGGCTGTCACAGCCGCAATCTGTGGGGATGGAAGGGCCGTGGGAGAGATAGCATGGAAACACCTCCTCTGAGAGCCAAGGCACTAGGTCAACCTCGAGTCTGGATTGGACCACGCGCCGTATCCAAGAAAGCTTGGGGGTCGAAGCGCGCCCTGGAACTGTTCTTCCTTCTGTTGAACCATCCAGGCGGGCTGAGCAAGCCTCGCATTGGGGAGTGCTTGTTCCCCGAAGCAGATGAGGCCGGCAGAGACGGGCTTTTCCATTCCACACTTTATCGGTGTCGCAGGGCCCTGGAGGTGGAGGTGGTGGTGTGGGAGGACGACGTCTACCGCGTCCGAGACATCGCTGAGTGGGAATACGACGTTGTGGACTTCGAGGCTCTCCTGAGACGCGCCAGACGCATCAGAGACGGCGGTGGCAAGGCCGAGGAACTGTACCGTGAGGCTCTGGACTTGTACGGTGGAGACTACCTGGAGGGGTGCGATTCCGAGTGGTGTGACCAAACGAGATTCAGGCTCAAGCAGCTTCATCTCGAGGCCATCGTGGCCATGGCGGAATTGGCGGCTAAGCGCGGACCGCCAGAAGATGCTCTTGAGTTGTACAGGCTCGCTATCGCCGAGGACTACTACTGCGAGGCGGCCCACAAGGGCGTGGTCGACTGTCTCTTACGTATGGGAGACCGGCTGGCGGCCATGCGCCACTATCTCGAACTGACCGAGAGGTTGAAGCAGGATGTTCCACCCGACGAGAGGTCGGAAATCCCTGCTCTCGTAGATGATATGTTGGGGAGATCGCTTCGCGAAGTGCTGGCCGCGAATAGGAGCGTGGCGCACGGCACAGCGCGTGTTCTGCACTGATGGCTCGTCGACGAGGTTTGCCACGAGGTGTGGTGGCAGTCTCGAAGTGGTTGGCTTGACAGCGCTCGGCGACTATTCTATAATCCCGGTGGCTGTCCCAAGACCAGAATCTGGGATCGCTCCATGGGACGCTTAGGAAGGAGGTGAGCAGGGCTGATGCAGTGGAATCGGTATCATTCCGTACCGTTCACTTGAGCGGGCTGAAGCCGAGCCCCCGGCGCGATGCACGGGCTGCATCAGGCTTCACCCAATACGTTGCTTAGCCGCTTGGAACCTGCTCCCTCAAGCCGAGGCCAATCCGGGCTTTCCAGCCTCTAGGTCATCCCCCGGTTTCTCCTCTCCTTGGGCTGCGGGTTTCGGTGGCCCAATGTCGTCGGACCAACGGAGATGGAGGATCTGACTCCGCTCGTTCGTTCACCCTGAGGTGGTAGAGATGATCTACTTTGACAACGCGGCTACTTCCTGGCCGAAGCCTCCTGCCGTGATTGAGGAGATGTCTTTCTTCATGACGGAAGTGGGAGCCAGTCCAGGGCGATCAGCTCATCGTTTGTCCATCGAGGCTGGGCGGCTGATCTATGAAGCACGTGAGGCCTTGGCCCGATTGTTCAACGTGGATGATCCTTTGCGCATCGTCTTCGGTCTGAATGCGACCGAGGCCTTGAACCTGGCCTTGCAAGGGCTACTGCGGCCTGGTGACCACGTCATCACCAGCAGCATGGAGCACAACTCCGTGATGCGGCCCCTCCGTGCTCTGGAAGCGGACGGGGTCGTAGAGGTAGAGGTGGTGTCCTGTTCCCCCGAGGGCTTCCTCGATCCGGCGGACCTGGAGTCGGCTATCAGGCCGTACACGAGAATGATCGCCCTCAATCATGCCTCTAACGTGGTAGGCAGCTTGCTGCCTGTATCACAGGCAGGGGAGATATCGAGGAAGCATGGCATCCTCCTGCTGGTGGACGCTGCCCAGACCGCCGGCGCCTACCCCGTCGACATCAAGGAGATGCAGATAGATCTGTTGGCCTTCACGGGGCATAAGGCACTCTTTGGACCCCAGGGGACGGGCGGGCTTTGTATCGGTGAACGGGTCAACGTGGATGAGTTGCAGCCTCTCAAGCAAGGAGGTACAGGCAGCCACTCGGAGCGCGAGGAACAGCCGACCTTTCTGCCGGACAAGTGTGAGAGCGGCACTCCCAATACCGTCGGGTTGGCCGGCCTGCGAGCGGGCCTGAAGTTCGTCCTGGAGCATGGCGTCGAAGACATCCGGGGCCACGAGGTGCAGCTAACACAGAGGCTGATTGTGGGACTGCTGGATGTACCGGGCTTGACTCTCTACGGCGGCCACGATCCCGAGATGCAAACCGCCACGGTTTCCTTCAACCTAGAAGGTCTTGCTCCCTCCGAGGTGGGGCTGCTCTTGGATGAACGATGCGGCATCATGAGTCGCGTTGGGCTCCACTGTGCGCCAGCGGCCCACAGGACCATTGGCACTTTCCCCACAGGAACGGTGCGGTTCGCTCTGAGTTACTTGAATACAGCAGAGGAGGTTGACGCCTCGGTACAGGCGGTGAGAGAGATAGCCTCCAGCCAGTCCTGAGCGGCTTGGCTGGTTCGGCGAATCCCCATTGAGCGGAGGTCACAAATGGCGAAAGTGGTGGACTGTAGAGGGTTGGCGTGTCCGCAACCCGTGATTCAGACAAAGAAGGCGATGGCCCAGGCCGAGCAGGTGACGACCATAGTAGACAACGACGCTGCTATGATGAACGTATCGCGCATGGCGGAGAAGGAGGGCTACTCCGTCGAGACGGAGACCAAAGATGATGGAATCTACCTGCACGTGAGCAAGACCGGCGCTGTTCCGGACGACACACCTGTGCCTGCTCCGCTCACGGAATCACCCGCCCGTCCGACCGTGGTGCTGATCCCGGGTGACAGTATGGGCCGTGGTGACGACGAACTGGGGGGCATCCTCATACGGTCGTTCCTCCACACTCTCAACGAGGTCGAACCGTTACCTGACACGATGATCTTCCTCAATGCCGGTGTCAAGCTGACGGTGGAGGGTTCTCCTGTCCTGGAGGACCTGGCGGGCCTTGAGAGGAGGGGCGTGGAGATTCTGGCCTGCGGTACTTGTCTCGGCCATTTCGGAATCAAGGAGAAGATCGCCGTCGGCGAGGTCTCCAACATGTACTCCATCGCGGAGGCCCTGTTGGGAGCCCAGAAGGTGGTTGCTCTGTAGGAGGATTCCGTGGGCGAGCGGGAATACAGCGTCGTCCTTTTCGATTCGACTAGTGGGGCCATACGGGGTGAGAAGCTAACCAAGGAGGAGGGCTTGCAGGTCAAACTCATCCCTGTTCCACGGCATCTGAGCTCTGACTGCGGCGTTTGCCTGAGGTGTGATCCGGCAGATGTCGAGCTTGTGCGCTCCATTCTTGAAGCGGCTCGAGTTGAGTTCGAGGAGATCTGTGCTTTGTAAGCGGCGGTTGAACGAGGCGTGGGCTGCATAGTACCCGTAGGGATGATCGTCCTTCTCACCTAGCAGGTGGCCTGGCGTGCGATGGCTTGTCGGGAGCGAAGGGGCGAGGGGGGTATCTTCACTTCAGCCACCCCGATCCTGCCGGTCATACCGCCCAAGAGGGCTCCCGGATGCAAGTGGCTCGCACAGTTCTATACAAGCAGCACGGTTCACGGCGCTGTCGGGGCGAGAAGGTTGCGGTCAGCAGTGCAAACACTCCACTCGAACTGCCTTCATGCCGCTTCGTCTTCATCAGGGGGGTGGATGAAGCACGAGGGATCCGCAGCGAGGTAGTCGCCGGTAATGGCCGAGGCCCTCCCCCGACAGCCACCGCACAAGCGCCGGTACTCGCACTCGCCGCACTG
>CAYGAW010000119.1:0-4527 GCA_964347945.1 uncultured Anaerolineales bacterium | reverse complement strand
CGTTCACCGTGGTCCCGTAGCGGGCGGCGATGCTGGTGAGAGTGTCTCCCCTGTTGACGACGTATGTGCCCCCCGGAGCTGGCTCGGAGGGAGGAGCAGGCGCCGTGCCCATGGGGATGATCAGCGCTTGCCCGGCGTAGATGTAGTTAGGGTTGGTCAGGCCGTTGGCCTGCACGATGGCGGTGGTGGTCACCCCGTAGCAGCGGGCGATCATGGTCAGGTTCTCCCCCCACTGCACGACGTGGATGGTGGTGCCCTGGCACTCGGAAGACATCCCAGGTGCCGCAAACGCGGGCCAGGACACCGCGCTCAGCAGAGTGACCACGAGAAACGTGATCCCCACACTGCGTCTCCATCTCTCCATTCTCCAGCCTCCTCGCCAATTCGCCAGCGCGGGCCCGGTTATCTGTCGCAGGGCAAACACCGAGGCCCTCCGCTCACGACGACATACGTTTCAGTGAGCAGCTCACGCTATCTGTAGTACGACCAGATGCAGGGGGTGATGTCGGTCTGGTACCGGACACAGCCAGACATCCCCTTCGCTGTATCGTTGACCGCCAGGAATAGATCCTTCGTATCCGGTGTGCAGGTGTCATGCTGGTTCCCACCCTCGTTGAAGCCGTGGTCGGTGGTTAGAATCAGCAACGTGTCGCCCATCATGCCCTGCGCCCGGAGCTCACGTATTAGGCGGCCGAATTCCTCATCGTCGATCACCAGACCCTGGGTGTACTCAGCGCTATTCTCACCATGCCCGTGGCCGAGCGTGTCGGGGTCCTTGTAGTGGATCCAGAGGAAGAACCGGGACCCCGCATGCGTCCGAATGAAGGCCAAGGCGTTGTCCGTCACCCAGGACTGAGGTTGCTTGCCCACCCTCCAGTAGTCTATCTCGCGCCTGGCATTGTCCAGGGTCACGCTTGGCCAGAAGGGCTCGTCCTTGGAGCACACGAGTCCCGTGGCGTAGCCTCGCCGCTTGAACCACTCCCAGAGGGTCAGGCCGTCCGGGATACGATGCGGTTCCGCGTTGGTCCAGTTAGCCATGCCGGCGTAGCCCAGTCCCGTGGAGATGGCAGAATTGGCGGGACCGGTCTCGGTCATGTAACCCGCCTCGCTGCCGGGACGGCACGTCTGCGACTTGATAACGGGCCAGGTCAAGGGCTGGTTCTCTCGAATGAACCCCGACAGGTTGGGAAGCTGGCCGCTGTTCAGCATCTCGAGGAGATGGGCCCGCTGCGTGCCGTCCCAGATGACGATGATCACGCCCTTGGGGCCACCAACACTGGGCGGCGCAGGGGCTGGAGGAGGCGCAGGCGTTGGCGTCGGTGCGGGCGCAGCGTCCTGGAAGCAGCCCGGTATGACCAGTCGCTGACCCACCCAGATGAAAGAAGGATTGGCCAGGTTGTTGGCGATGGCCATGGCCCACATGGTGGTGTGATACTGGAGAGCGATCCTGGTCAGAGTATCGCCCGGCTTGACGACGTACGTACAATCGCCTGGCGGAGCAGAAGGTGGCTGAGCAGGCGGCGCCCCTCCGGGAACCCTCAGGACCTGACCCACGTAGATGAAGTTGGGGTTCCAAAGCCCGTTCAGGTGAACGAGTTGAGTGACGGTGGTCCCGAAGCGGGCAGCGACAATGGCCAGCGTGTCGCCCCGCTGCACGACGTAGGTGCTGGTCTGGCCCGGTGGAGGTGAAGGCGCCGCGCCCGTGGGGATAACCAGTCTCTGACCGGCGTAGATGAAGTTGGGATTGCGCAAACCGTTGGCCTGTACAATCGCCCACATGCTCACCCCGTACCGGCGGGCAATGAGCGCCACAGTCTCGCCCCACTGGACGATGTGGATGGTGGAGCCGGTGCCTTGGCCCTTATGAGCACGCTCCGGCGCCGCAGACAGCGGGGCGCCCACTGTTACAAGGACGGCTACCAGCGCGCACGGAATCAGTACACGACTCAAGGCCTTTCTCATACCTCTAGCTCCTCGTATGAGTCAACACCTCTCCCGCGACCCCCAAAAGACAAGAGCCCGCCTGCACATGCAAGGCGAGCCTAGGGATGTAGAAACGACGTCAGGGCGCTGCCCTGCACGTTCCATACTAGTATAGCACAGCCGGGGCAGGTTGTCAATGGAGAACGTCAGGCCGCGCAGGGTAGCCGTGCCACTGCCGTCAGTTCGTCAGCCGCCGCACATCGCTGCCGTCGGCATGGACACTGTGGATCTCGGGATTTCCGCCTCCATTTGGACTAGAAGGCTGTCCCTCCTCCATCACCGCCAGCGAGAGCCAATGCCGGCTCCGTAGCGACTGATGGGACAGAGGTATCCGTCGGGATCGCGGCGAACGGGTGCTCCCGGAGGAACTCCAACACGGGGAAGCACCCCTGGTCCGTGTTCGACAGCACGATGACTGTATATCCCGAATCGAGGTACATCTCCAAGAAAGTGCAGACTCCGGGGGCTCCGCCTCCATGGCCCACCACCCGCTGGCCTCCAATCGTCCTATCAAAGAAACCGTAGGCGTATTGGCTGCCTTCCCTGACCTCGACCTTCCCCGCCAGCAGGAGTTCGGTCGACTCCGGACTCAGAAGCCGATAGCCCAGCAGCGCGTTGCTGAAGCTGAGCAGGTCTTCCACAGTGGAGTAACCGCCTCCTGCCGGGGTGCCCTTGATCGGCATAAGCGGGGTATTCTCCGTCAATGTGCCGGTTTCCTTTCCCTGGGCATCCTGGGTGGTATAGCCAATGGCTCGATTGGGCACCTCGGTGTCCAGCTCGTAGGCATCGGTATGGGACATCCCGCTAGGCCGGTAGACGTTCTCCCTGACATAGTCCCAGTAGCTTTGCCCGGTCACCTTTTCAATGATCAAGCCCAGGACAATGTAGCCCTCGTTGCTATAGGCAAACTGCGTGCCCGGCTCAAACTGCAGAGGGTCATCCACAAACAACGGCAGGTAGCCTTCAACGGTCCGCAGTTGGTCCTTGGGGGTAGTGAAGAAATCTCCTTCGAAGCAATCTCCCATTCCAGAGGTGTGGACCAGCAGGTGGTGTATAGTGACCTTCCTGGCGACCTCCTGGTTGGGATAATCCGGCCAGTAGTCACTGATCCGGGCGTCCAGGGACAACCGGCCTTCCTCAACGAGCTGCAAGATGGCGACGGCAGTGAACATTTTGTCCATCGAGCCCAGATCGAACTTGGTGTCGGTCTGGTTGGGCACATCGGGGGAACGGCTGGCCAGCCCGTGGGCGGCCATGTAGACAGGCGCGCCATCTTTGGCGATGAGCACAGCGGCGGCGAACTGACCCGTCGTGCCCAGGTCGGCGATGGTATCCATCAGTTGGTCGACAGTTGCCCAGACACGGGAGTGGCTGTCGCTACTGCCGGCCTGGTCGTGGGAACAGCTGTCGGTGCGGCTGGCTCGCAGCTGACGGCCAAGGCGATCAGGACAATCAGAATAATGGTCTTGGCAAAGAGTTTGAACACGGTTTTCTCCTTGTGTTGGTCAACGGGACACACCCCATAGATACACCTGGTTGTCATAGCCGCCGGAGGCCAATAGTGAACCGTCGGGAGAAAAGGCCACAGTCATTACCTCGTCGTTGTGCGTGAGGGTGCGCAGCAATCTCCCGCTGGCGACATCCCATAGTTTCACCGTGCGATCACAGCCCGCCGAGGCCAAAAGGGTACCGTCCGCTGAAAAGGCCACATCGTACAGCCCGTTCCGGTGTTGAAGAGTGTGCACCAACTGCCCACTTTCGACGTCCCACAGTCTTGCGGTGTAGTCGGTGCTCGCCGATGCCAGGAGGCGACCGTCGGGCGAAAATGCTAAGCCGTGAATGTTGCTTCTTGTGTCGTGTGCAAGAGTGCACACGATTTGCCCGCTCTTCACGTCCCACAACCGCACTGTACCGTCCAGGTGTCCACCGACGGCCAACAGTGTGGCATCGGGCGAGAATTCGATGCTGAGCGCGACGTTATCGCCCTGCCTGTCAAAGGTGTGCACCACCTGTCCGCTGGCGATGCCCCACAGTTTGATCGGTTGATCGGCAAGGGCGACGGCGAGGGTTGACCCATCAGGAGAGAAAGCCACGGCACCAGGGACATTTCTACCCCGCGCGAGCGCATGGATCACCTGCTTGCTTTCCACTTCCCATATTGCTTCCGCAGAAGCCAGCAAGCGCCCATCAGGTGAAAAGGCAATGTCGTTCATACCCACCTCGTTTATACCAAAGGTATGCACCTCTTGCCCGCTTCTGACGTCCCACAATCTGATCGTCCTGTCCGGACCGGCCGAGGCGACGTAGGCGCCATCCCCTGAAAAGACCAGGGTGTATACTCTGTCACTATGCCCGCTGAGGGTATGCAAGCGTTCCACCCGATCGACCGTGTCCGGGGAGATTGACGCCCGGGTTGGCGGCGGAGGCACGACGGTGGCCGTGGGCGGAACGGCGGTTGCGGCCGGCCCACAGCCAGCGACCAGGGCGATTAGTGTGATCAGGGTGACGGTCTTGGCCAAGGGTTTGAGCACGAGCTTCCTCCTT
>CAYGAW010000118.1:0-9962 GCA_964347945.1 uncultured Anaerolineales bacterium | reverse complement strand
GTCGAGTACTCCACGTGAGAGATGGCGATGGTCAACCCACGAGCCTTCTCCTCCGGAGCATTGTCGATGGTGTCGAAGGCTCGATACTCCGCCAGATCCTTGAAACTCAATACCTTGGTTATAGCCGACGTCAACGTGGTCTTGCCATGATCCACGTGACCTATCGTGCCCACATTCACATGAGGCTTGTCCCTTACAAACTTCTCCTTCGCCATTTCGCTTCCTCCGTGTTCCAGGTAATGGAGCCCACGATGGGACTTGAACCCATGACCGCGTTCTTACCAAGAACGTGCTCTACCGGCTGAGCTACGTGGGCATCTAGCCACAGGTGGGCAGGGAAGGATTCGAACCTCCGAAGGCTGAGCCAACTGATTTACAGTCAGTCCCCTTTGGCCACTTGGGTACCTGCCCGTGACTCCCGATTCCGGGAGTGGAGCCGACGGTGGGACTCGAACCCGCAACCGGCGGTTTACAAAACCGCTGCTCTGCCTCTTGAGCTACGTCGGCTCGCTATGCCTGATGGCAATTATAGTGCCAGCAGTGCATATGGTCAAATACATAGTATAACAAATCGAAGCGCTAATGTCAACCCAAGCGAGTGCTTGCGCCAAGACATCGTCACCAGGTGGTGACAAAGATAGTGGCCAAGTCTGGTGCTCCTATCCTAAGAGCATCGTCGATACACTTCATCCAGAACGAGGAGCTACTGTGGCAGACTTGGCCTACAGGGGAGCTTACGCTACGAACAGGATGTACCTAGGACTTCGCCTTCTGACCACCTATCAGCAGACGGGTAGCATCCGGTTTGCAGCGCGACGCGCTGCCTCGGCCAGTGCTCAAACCGTCCGCGCGAAGCCGCCCCCTGCCCCTACCAGCGATTCACTTGCCAGTACGACCTCCCTCTAACCCGCGTAGGTAGGCCTCGGGGTTGCTCACTTCGGCCAGAAGGTTCTTGATGCGACGCAGCCCGGATACTTGAATCCGTCCTGACCTGATCCGCTCCTTCAGATCCGAGAAGCTCATGGTCGTACTGGAGTATAGCCGCGCCATCTCCCCATAGAACTGCCTTGCGGGAAGTTTGGTGGGCAGGACGCTGTGCAGAAAGTCGAATAGCTCATAGTTGCGCGTGGTCAATTCGCCCAGCTTGTCCCGGAAGAACTCCGTGCCGGGCAAGGGGGTCAGCACGCTGAACTGGGGGAAGCTGACCTTGAGACGACGCACGTACTCGATCAGGGCGTCGAAGTCAGATCTCTCCCAAGAGGGATCCACAATGAATGCACCCCAGATGTCCACGCCATTGGCTCGCAAGATACGAGCAGCCTCCTCGTTCGTCTCGACAGAACTCCGCTTGCGGAGGTCGTCCAGCTCCTTCTCTCGGAACTTCTCGAAGCCCACGAGCACCGTTGAGAGTCCAATCTCTGCCCACCGCTCGACGACATCAGGCCGTCGGACTATGCTGTCGCTGCGGGCCTGCATCCAATACCTGAGCCTGAGCCCTGCCTCCTTGGTCAAGTGGCAGATCTTCTCCGCCCGCCGCAGGCTCTGCAGGAAATTGTCATCCACGAAGTACGCAGTGTTGCTCCTGACTCTCTTCAGTTCGTTCACGACGCGTTCTGGCGACTTGAATCGGCAGCGGCGTTGATGAAAGACCCATACGGAGCAGAACCTGCAATTGTGAGGGCAACCGCGAGCCGTCTCCACCGGCGTGGGCGATGACCAGAACTGAAAGAAGTAGTTCTCGCGATACGCATCCGTCAACTGTCTCGCCGGCAATGGGCTCTCATCCAGATCTGCGAGAAGCTGTCTGGGAGGCGTGAACACCCACTGTCCGTCCCTGCGGAAGGCGAGTCCAGCGATTTCATCCAGGTCACCCCCCCGCTCGAGGGCGCCAACCAACTCTGGAAGGGTCTCCTCGCCCTCTCCCACCACAATCACGTCCACGTGGGGCACGCCGAAATCGTCGGGGCAAAGGGTGGCATGGTAGCCACCGACCAGTGTGGTGACCCTTGAATCGAGCTGCTTCACCTCTTCGCAGACGCCCAGCATCTGAGGCACGTTGGGGGTGTACCCCGTAACCCCTACCACTGCCGGGCTGAAGTCGCGCATCGTCCCTTCCAGGTTTGGGTCGATACGCATGTCCAGGATCCTGACGTCGTGGCCGTCAAGACTGGCTGCTAGAATCTCAAGGGCGAGAGGTTCAGGACAACCGAACTTGTTGAAACCTATCACACTCTGACTCTCAGGTGGTTGTATCAGCAGTACTCGCATCACGATCCTCCTCACGGCCTTGCTACCGACGCCAATCCACGATCATGTCCACTGATGAGCAGAAACCGAGCCCCTCTCAACATCAAACAACACCTAGACGGAGAAGACACCTCGAAGCCCAGAGATGTCACACTTCGAATCCAACGACATCCCCCAGTCTGAGTGACTGCTGCGACCTCGCACACACACGCTGCACTCACTCCGGTCGAGTCAAGTTGACCAGTCAAGCAGCCTGCCACTCATGGGTGGCTAAGGCTCTTGCACCTCGGCCAAGACATCAGGCCCACGGATGCCGATTTCTTCCTCCTCTTCGGCGATGAGGAGTGGAGTCTGACCCAGCCGTTGCACCTCACGCCTGCTGAGCTCTTGCCCGAGATCGGTCGTGTATACCTGCTCGATGGCCTGTCGTACGAGTTCGCTCACCGAGGTATCGCGCCTCTCAGCCAACTCTATCAACCTGGCATACTGCTCCTCGGCCAGCGAAACCTGAATCTTTTTCACCACAGGGATTGCATATCCTCGCTTCGCTGCACCTCCCGCACTCCGGCCAACCCGTCGCCGCGGAGTCGGAAATCTGCCGAGCCACAGCTCTCGTGGGCGGGAGGTGCCTTTGTCGACCCTAGACGCTAAAGCGGAAGTGTACTACGTCGCCTTCCTCGATGACATAGTCGCGACCCTCCAGCCGCATCAATCCTTTCTCCCGTGCCATGCCGAAGGACCCGGTGCCTATTAGTTCATCGTAGCGGATGACCTCAGCGCGGATGAACCCCTTCTGCATGTCCGTGTGGATCTTGCCCGCCGCCTCCAGGGCCGACGCGCCATTGACCACGGTCCAGGCACGAACCTCCCGACCACCTGTGGCAGTGAAGAATGTAACCAGATTCAGCAGCCGATAGCCTGCGGAGATGACTCGCTGCAGCCCAGATTCCCTGAGCCCCAGTTCGGCGCGATACGCCTCAGCCTCAGCATGAGGCCACTCTGCCAGATCCGCCTCCAGTTGCGCGCATATCTTCACCACCTCGACCCCGGCCCTCGCTCCAACCTCTTCCACAGCCTTGACCAGCTCATCCCCGTCCAGGAGGGCATCTTCATTCACGTTAGCCACATATAACTGCGGCTTGGCGGTCAGCAAGCCGAAGCCCCTCAGAAGCACCATCTCCTTGTCATCCACAGGCACCCCTTCCGCCCTGTCCCCTCGACCCAGCGTCTCTAGAAGGCGCTCCAACAGGCGCAGTTCGACCTCGTATTCCTTGGGCCTGCCCTTGGCCGCGTTCCTCACTTTCTCCAGACGCTTTTCAACCGTCGTCAGATCGGCCAGGGCCAACTCGAGATTGATGACTTCGATATCGGACCGCGGATCCAGGGTCTCAGTCACGTGAGGTATCTCGGGTGCCTCAAAGCAACGCACTACCATGGCGATGGCATCTACGTTGCGAATGTGTCCCAAGAACTGGTTGCCCAATCCCTCGCCATGGCTAGCCCCCTTGACCAGGCCTGCGATATCAAGAAACCGGATGGCCGTCGGGGTGACCCTCTCAGGATTCACCAAGGCAGCGATCTCGTCCAGTCGCTCATCACGTACCTCCACCACACCCACGTTGGGTTCTATGGTGGTGAAAGGATAGGAGGCCACCTGCGCTCCAGCCCGGGTCAAAGAGTTGAATAGAGTCGACTTGCCCACATTGGGCAAGCCAACGATGCCGATCTGCAAGCTCATCTTCCTCTAACCCTGCTGCTGGAGAGCCTCAATGCCATTCCTTGGCACGGCCTTTGCTATTGACAAGTATACCACATCTCCACACTGGAGCGTAACGAAAAGGCATACCTTTTTCGCACGCCTCTCCTCGACTGCACAAGCTCAGATCAGACTATTCACGTCACGGAGTGAAGACGCGCCGGTTGCTCAAGTAGACCATGCCCGGCTCAGCGATTCTAGAGGCCATAGATAGGACGAACATGCCTGGTGGTGTCAGCACCCTCGCACACGAATGTTGCATGGATGAGGAGGCGCGACACGCCTCCAACCGCTGCACGAGCAAGAGAACCACTATCACGGCTATGAGCTTCCGACGCGCGGTCGACTGTTCGCGTGGTTCTTTAGGCGGAGGGTGAGTTCTCACGTGCGTCTGTTGGGGATCAACTGCGAGACAACGAGACTTCCCCCATGGAAGACGCTACTCCTCCTCAGGTGACTCCGGAGGTGGGGGGCCGAAGAAGAATGTCTCCATCACCTGGCGACAGATAGGTGCGGCGAACACCGAGCCCTCGCCGCTGTTCTCGACCACCACAGCCACCGCGATCTGCGGAGCTTCTACTGGCGCATAGCCGGCGAACCAGGCGTGAGGTTTCTCGTCGGGGGTCTCAGCAGTGCCCGTCTTCCCTGCGGAGGTGAAAGTCGCGTCCTCGAACGCGTAGTAGGCGGTCCCTCCAGAGTCACTGGTCACTCCATCCAGCCCCTCACGGATTACCTGCAAGGTCGCTTCGGACACCGGCAGTCGTCCCCTCTCCGAGGGTGTGAAGACGAGTTCCTCCTCCTGTGGAGTGCCGGAGATGCGCATCACCACGTGTGGCTGATAGAGGATTCCGCCGTTGGCGATGGCAGCCATCATGTTGGCCACCTGTAGTGGCGTAGCCAGGAGGTCTCCTTGGCCAACCGCGAGGTTCACCGCGTCCCCCGGCACCCAGAAGGGGTTCCCTTCGCCAGTGAAGTACTGCTCTTTCCACTCCGGGTCTGGCACGAGACCAGGGCTCTCGTCTATGGCATCTACGCCCGTCAGTTCGCCCAAGCCGAAACCGCGGCCAAAAGAGGGGAGTAGGTTACTGTCCATACTGTTCAGGCGCAGACCTATCTCCCAGAAGAAGACGTCGCAGGAGCGGACGATGGCGGCACGAAAATCCATGACCCCGTGCCCCGTGCGGAGCCAGTCGTACTTCGTCCAACCAGCTCCCAGGCCGCTCCAAGACCCTTTGCAGTTGATGGTCGTATGGGCAGGGTATCCTGCGCCTTCCATGCCTGCGGCCGTGGTAACGATCTTGAAGACCGAGCCAGTGGGATACTGCCCCTGCGTAGCCCGATTGATCAGGGGACGCGCTGAATCAGCTGCCAGGGCCTCCCAAGCGTCTTGGTCGAACTGCCCGGGGGTCAACTCGTTGGGATCGAAACGAGGATTGGTGGCCATGGCCAGAACTTCGCCGTTGCTGGGGTCAAGTACCACAACCGCCCCTCGATGATCTTCCAGGGCTTCCTCTGCCGCCCGTTGCAGTTCTATGTCAATAGTGGAATGGATGCTCCTGCTCTGCGTGGCTGGATTCTCGGCAATGGTGTCCACCAACTCACCATCGGGGCTGATGATGGTCAGCCGTCCCCCACGGCGGCCAGCCAGATAGGTCTCCCCCCACCTCTCCAGTCCCGCCTTGCCGATGGCGTCGCCCTCAAGGTACCCCTGTGCTTGCAGGGCGGCTAGTTCCTCCTGGCTTATCTCCCCCAGGTACCCTACGATATGGGCCGCCAGATCACCTTGGGGATAGACACGGATCGGTGTCTCCTGCAGCATGACTCCAGGCAGCGAGCTCAACACATCTGCCTCGGCAAGACTGTCCTCGAAGGAGATGTCTCCGATGGGCACGAACCAGTGAGGCTGAACACCGGGAGCGGTGTAGAGGGACTGTATGTCGTCCCAGGTCATGTTGAGGATGCGGCTCAACTCAGCCAGCAGGCTGGCCTCGTTCTCGATGTCCTGAGGCACCACGCCCACGGTGACCAGGAAACCCTCCACGCCCAGGGGCTGGCCATTGCGGTCATAGATGTTGGCCCTGGAGGCAACAAGACGATGCAGGTATACGAGGTCGTCCTCCGTCAAAGACGGGAATACTACCGCCGGCGACCAGTCCACTCTCCAGCCGACATCCTCCCAGACCAAGGGCAGCTGATTGGGGATTTGCAGCGAACCCAGCAGAATGGTGTCTAGCCTGAAGGTGAAGTCAACGTCAGCCCTTTCCGCCTCCTCCTCCAAGTTGCCCACCTCCAGGTCATGGGACTGAACAGTTGCCTCCTCCATGATAGATTTGTGAAACCACACGAACTCCTCTTCGGTCATCGCCTCCCGACCGGAGGAGGACAGCAGCCCGTACATGGCCTCGTAGTCCTCCTCTTCCCATGCTCGGAAGAAAGCCTCGACGGTCGGCAAGGGCGGAAGCAGAGTAGTCTCGGGAGTCGGCCTGTTCCTCAGAATTGCCGGGCCCTCGCAGCCCACGGTCAGCAGAAAGAGTGTGCCCAACGCAAAGACCAGATTGAGTCTTCTCACACCATCCCTTCCCGCTCTTTGTACTCCGTGATCTGCTGCCTGATAAGCTCCCGCTCCCTGACCGCCTGCTCCACGGGAGTGATCAGTTGCTCTTGCCACGTGTCCATGCTATCGGCCAGGTTGCCAAGGAACTTCTCCAAGGGTTCCAGCAGGCGCTCTTGGAGAGGGTTGAGGAGCCTGCCCTTGATGCCCGATTCTTCGTCATCGGTGAACCATTCCTCCCGCAATGGCTCCAGGAGCCTGATCCTGACTTCACCGATCGCATCCGGGAGAGATCCCACGAGTTCCGATATCCTGTCTAGCGCATCAAGGATGGCTGGTCCGACGCCGGGAATCCGTTCGACCAGGGAGCTGAGGAAGCTTCCCACAGCATCACTGAGGGGGCTGACAACCTCCTGGATCTCGCTCATAGTCTCCTGGAGCTGTGTGACACGGTTCTCCATGCTGGTGAACAGGCTTTCCACGACCCTGAGTCCTCTACGGATGGTGGGAAAAGAGTTCTCGAAGGCAGTCACCCCTGCATCGACCAGACTTACGCCCTTCTCGAGCACCACGATTCCGGCCTCAAGACCATCCAGGGAGATAGCCAGAGCGGCGATGCCCGTGGTGAGGATGGCATCTATGCCCACGCGTTCCAGTTGCTCGTACAGAGTCAGGAGACCCCGCAGTTTCATCAACTCGGCTTCGCTATCTAGACCGGCTGCCGCCTGCCCCGCCTTCATGCCAAGGGAACCCGCCGCAAGCCCTGTGGCGAGATTGGTGGAAACCAGCGCAGCACCCCCGGCTGTCAACCCCACGAGAAACTGCCGCCGGGTCACGCCGTCGCTGAAGAACACTGCCTCCCCACGCGTGCCGTCCTCGCTCGAGTCGATTACGTCCGCAATCTTCGCTATGGTGTCTTCATCACAGGACTCCAGACGCTCCAGGATAATGCTGCGAAGTTCTTCAGACTGCGGGTTTTTGGCCACCATTCCTCACCTCCGTCTTGTCAGGCTATTCCTCAACCCACTCGCCGACGCCCCCAGGGGAACGCCATCTGGTCCAAGATTGTCTTGCCACCCCAAAACGATTGCACGGTGCCGCTTCGCACGTCCAGGCAGAAGAAGGCCGCCATGTCCCGCGAGTCGATCATGCCATCAGCGTTAGAGTCTGCCTCTATCCTGCTGAAGACAATCTCCTGCCCATCCTCAACCCAAGAAGGGGCCAGTTTCAGTCCGGGCCCGGTCATCAGCCGTGCCTGCTCGCTGCCGTCGGCATTCATGAGGTAGATCTCTTCATGCCCGTCGCGCAGCGATACGAAAGCGATCATCGTCCCGTCCGGCGACCACGCGGGAGCGCCATCGTCAGCCGGGTCATTGCTGACATTCACTTGATTGGAGCCGTCTGCATTCATCACATAGATCTCGCTGTTCCCATCACGTGTACTCTCAAAGGCGATCCTGGCGCCATCCGGGGACCAAGCTGGTGACAAGTCATCAGCCTGGCTACCGGTTAGCTTGAACTCCTGACCGTCTTCATCTCGGAGCCAGATGTCGGCGCTGCCCTCTCTCTCGGACACGAAGAGAACCCGAGCGACCATAGGTCGCGGAATGGAAGGAGCCCGTCCCAGGGCTACCGACGTGTATTCCCCCGCCCGCACTTCCACTTCCGAACTAAGAGCGCGCACCCTGGCCACGCCCGCCGAAACCTCCACCAGTGTGGCACCATCGGAGTCGACAGCAACACGATGCCGACCAGCGATCAGCGCAACCTCGGCCGATGGAGTTACCACCTCGTATCGCGCCTCAGGCTGCAAGGAGGAGGATCGTTCGTGCCAGGTATCGCCGCGCAGGATCTCCAGTTCGATAGTCGGAGGATCATTCCCTGTCAAGATCAGGCGTCTCACCAGCACTTCGGTGGAGGAACCCAGTTCCGCGGTGGCTTCAGCAGAGAAGGCCAGAAGGGCTCGGGAGTCGGCTCCCGTCTCAATGCTGTCCCCTTCCCCGATCTTCATCACCCGCGGCGCCGTCGCGTGAGTACCGCTCCTCTGCCTCACAGTCACGTCTCCCTCCCGCCGGAACAGGGTGGCCTGTGGTTCCTGATCATCGTGGAGCAACCACAAGGCAGCCAGGGCTGCGGCCGCCATCAACATGACGGAGATCAGTGAGAAGACAACCTTTCTCGACACCGCAAAGCATTATAACACACGACGGAACGGCATGGCTAGGGGTCCACCTGGATGAGAGCCAAGGTTGCGTAGGACCAGGTCGCGCGCTCATGAGCTGCTGCCACTTCTTGAAGGCCCTAGTAAGAGCCTGATACGCCACCGGGTTTTCGTAGGCGCATATGATTCAATCTCTCGTGTGGCCAGTCAGTACACAGGCAAAGACTGTGGCAACTCGGTTTAATCTGGTTTTAAGCTCTCTTTTATGACGCATTAAGTTTGACTCTGTAGAATGCAGATGACGTGAAGAGACAAAGGAAGATGGTGGGTATGGAAAGACGGCTCCTGCACCTGGCTACAAGCGTGTGGGAGATGGCTCTACGCGCTGTGCTGGGCACGGCAAGACCCACGTACTCCAGTCCATCCGCACCGGCCAATCCCAAGCTGACAGTTGAATCGTGCCTTGTGCAAGGGACTACTACCTTCAGGCTCAGAGAAACGAGCGGCGCAGTGACCGGAGAATGGCGGCTCAAACTCCTCCACGGGGAGGAAGTCATCGATTCTGGATATCTTGAGGGAGCCAGGATCCACCACTGAGTCCTGTTACGTGGTCGCGGTGGATAGCTCGGACGAAGACCCGGGAGCCTGCAACACGCCACGGACGGACCTGGTGTATCGGTTCTTGCTGAACGGCGGACCGCATGCCAGCACCGGCGACTTCGGCATCAACGAATCCAATGAGCCTGAACGATATCGGAGTTTCTGTCCGCTCGTTGTCAAAGAGGGTTGGCGACGACTAGTCTCCCAAAGAGAGCGACTCAAGGGGCGGCTCATGAGGCCGAGACGCCACGAAGAACCCACTGGCGAGGATAGGAGAGAAATGATTCATTGATTAGAATACTGGTCATAGATCCCGACAAGCACATCGGCGAAGGTGTCACCAGGGCGCTGGAAGCTGACAAGATGGCGGTCTCCGTCGTCCACAACAGAGAAGAGGCGTTGCTCCAGCTGCAGCGCGAGCCCCCAGACGCTGTTGTCGTGGCTGTGGGCCCGTCCTGGAACCGGGGTGAGGATCTGTGCGGGGACGTATGCGAGCGCACACTGGCCCCCTTGCTTGCAGTGGGGAAGATAGAACACTACCTCGCTGTGGAGCGCGCCCTAGCCGCCGGGGCTGATGCGCACGCACTCCAGCCTTGCTCGACCGGTATCCTTGTTGGACAGCTGTGGGCTCTGCTGCGCCGCGTGGG
>CAYGAW010000117.1:0-3699 GCA_964347945.1 uncultured Anaerolineales bacterium | reverse complement strand
TCCCGCGCCCCCCGAGTGCTGCGACCAAGGCACGATGCAGGTTTGCCCGCACCCCTCACGATTGCCTGACGTGTGCGTCTGTTGTCGAAGGAATGGTCAGGCTTACTCTCTGCAGCGCTTGACCGTACTGCTCTGTCGACTATAATCCAAGCGTCGAATAGGGAGTGCCGGGTATGGTAGGCGTGCCGTTTCTGCAAACGGCACGGCGGTGGGGGCAAAGTAGCTTCACGGCTGGGGGTGCCGCATGCGCATCGATGGCGAACTGATCCTCGCCCGGACCCGGGGGTACTGCACCGACATCGCTGTGGCGCTGGACGGATGCTCCTGGCCAAGAGCGCGTGGGCTCCAGGATGCTTTCCGGATTCTCCGCAAGTTCTGCTTCCGTTACGGAATTCGTCCTCCCCGAACTCGATAAGAGCACTATGCAAGAAGCGCCGCTCGAACTTAGCGACGCCCCCATGTTCCAGGGCCTTTCGCTGGAGGAGGCCAGTCTGCTCCGCCAGAGGGTAGACCTGCGCTCGTTCGCACCCGGCAGCCACCTCCTGGAATCGGGGCAGGACGCGCCCGGGGTATATGTCATTAGGTCCGGCGCAGTAGCCGTGGTCGTGCGGGACCTATCCGGGCGCGAGAGAGAGATCGCCACTCTCGGGAAGGGCGAGTGCGCCGGGGAGATGGCGCTCATGACCTCCGAGCCATGTTCCGCCACGCTGCGGGCCATCACCGCCACAGAGGCCTGGCTCATTGAAGCCTCTGGCTTCGCGGATCTCGTTGAAGGCTGCCCGGGGCTGTGGCGCAATCTTGCCCGCATCTTGAGCCAGCGGCTTGTCCGAACTAGCCGTCGCCTGTCGGAGAGGCCCTACGCCAACACGGTGGCGCTCGTGATGGACTGCCCCGACGATGGAGCGGCCGCGCTGGCTATCGCCATCGCGGCAAGTCTGGCCCGTCAGACCGCAAAGCGGACCCTCCTCCTGGATGGGCGCAGCGAACCCACCTGCTCTGTGTCAAAGCTGGCCCCCGAACAGTCCCTGCCTAGCCTCTCCCGGATCCTGCGGGACAAAGGGCTGCTGAAGCAGCACGAGGCGACCGAAGACCGGGCAAACGGCCTATGGGGCGCGCGCGTGGCCAGTCTTCGAGATGCAGGCCATCAGGACCTTACCGAGGACGAAAAGTTAACAGTTCTGGACTGGCTGCGTCCCCTATACGATTTCGTCCTACTTCTCGTCCGCCGAGAGGCAGCCGAACTCAGCCACTTTGAACTAGAGCACGCCCGCTCCGTTATCGCCCTGGCAACTGACCGCACGACCGCCAGCATCCCGTCATGGTTGGAGAGCCTCATTAGCGCTCCAGGTGCCAGCGGGAAGGTAGACGTCGCGATGTCAACGGAGGTCCTGTCAGGTCCCCCGGCGCTACAAGCGACCGAGAACCTGACCGGAAGGCCGGTGACCCGCCTGCTGGCCAGCGGACGACAGATCCAGGAGATGGCCGCAGACAGGTCATTTCTGGCCGGAGGAGAGGGCCACCGGCGGCTCCATGAGTCGGTGGACAGGCTTGCTCGCAAGGTTGGCGAGGTCGAGGTCGGGCTCGCCCTGGGGGCGGGGGCGGCCAAGGGGTTCGCCCACATCGGCGTCCTGAAGGTGCTGGAGGAGAAGAGCGTTCCCATCGACTTCATCAGCGGCTGCAGCATCGGCGCAGTGGTAGGTGCTCTGTACGCCATGGGCAGATCGCTTGCCGAGATCGAACGACACTTGCAGGGTGCGGACCGAAAGCTCAGCCGCTGGACAATACCCGTCCGGTCCATCTGGAGTGACGCCGGCCTCAAAGAGATGCTGCGAGCGCCAGCGCCGACGGTCCGTTTCCGAGATCTGCAAGTCCCCTTTGCAGCCGTGGCTACCGACATCGCCACAGGTCGCGAGGTCACACTGCGCAAGGGCCTGCTTTGGCGCGCTGTCCAGGCCAGCACGTCCGTACCGGGGATGTTCCCGCCCACGCTGTCCGGTGGCCGCCACTTGGTCGACGGCGGACTGGTGAACCCGGTCCCCAGCCAGACGGCGCGCGATCTGGGCGCAGACATCGTCGTGGCCGTGGACCTCATGAGTCCTGCCGGCCGCACGTACCATGACTTCGGATCGCCCAACGCCGAGGGTGGGACGCGACTGGGCAAGGCGCCGAACCTGGCGGAAATGCTGTGGCGTTCCACCGAGATCATGCAGGAGGAGGTGACCCTTCGCAGCGCGGCGACGTCTGACGTCACCATCGAGCCCAAGCTGGGACGTGTTCGCTGGAGCGACTTCAGCCAGCGGGGACGGGATTTCATAGCCGCCGGTGAGGCGGCGGCCAGGGAGAAACTGCCGGAGCTACGCCGTATCCTGCCGTTCAGCATGTCGAGCGATTGAAGGCACACCCGATGAAGAGAGCCGACACCATACCACCCGAATCGATCAAGAGGATTCCGATCTTCTCCGCTTGCTCACAGGAGGAGCTATCGGCTGTCGCATCCTCCCTTGAATGGGTCGACCTGAGCGCCGGTGAGGTGGTTTTCGGGGAGAATGACCCCGGCGATGACATGTATATCGTCGCTGCCGGACAGATACGAATCGTCTCAGACGTAGGGACGGAGAAGGTGGTCTTCGCTCATCTGGGGCCGGGCGAGTTCTTCGGAGAGATGGCCCTGGTCACGGGTGCCCCACGGTCTGCTGCGGCTATTGCCACAACGGACTCTCGGCTCTGGCGGCTGAGCAAGACCGGCTTCGAGGAGATTCAGAAGAATCACCCCGAGGTCGACACGCAGATCGGTCGGGTACTGGCCGACAGGGTGCATCGCGGAAACGTCAAGCGCTTCGAAAACGAGGCTTTCACCTTCCTAACCCTTGCTCCTGAGCGTCCCGAGATCACCATCGGTCGCCTCCCTGACAACGATCTCGTCATCAATGATCCGCAGGTGGCCGCGGTGCACGCACGTGTCAGCAATATGGAGGGCCGTTGGGTCATCTACGATCAGGACTCCGCCACCGGAACATACGTCAATCGTCGCCGGATAAAGGTGGCCGAGCTCCAAGACGGCGACGAGATATTGATCGGCACCAATAAGGTCTTCCTAGACGGGCTGATGGTGAAGGGATTTGTCGGCCGTGAAGGAGTCCGCATCGATGTGCTGAATCTAACAAAGGCGCTGGGGGATGGCAGACGGATTCTGGATGACATCTCTTTAAGCATCTACCCGGGTGAGTTCGTGGCCATCGTCGGCGGCAGCGGCGCCGGCAAGACTTCGCTCCTTCACGCCCTCAACGGCTTCTCTCCAGCGACAGCTGGGGCGGTCTACTATGACGGCATTAGCCTCTACGAGAACTCTGGCCTTTTCCGTTCCATCCTGGGTTACGTACCCCAGGACGACATCGTTCACGGGGAACTCACGGTCGAGAGAACGCTCTACTATGGGGCCAAGCTTCGTCTTCCTCCTGACACCCGAGAGGAAGAGATTGCCGAACGTATCGACGAAGTCCTAGGCTCCTTGGGCCTGACGGAGAGGCGCCAGACAGAGGTGAAGCGCCTCAGTGGTGGACAGCGAAAGCGTGTAAGCCTCGCCCTGGAACTCCTGGCCAGGCCCAAAGCCCTGTACCTGGATGAACCTACGTCCGGACTGGATCCCGCCCTGGAGGGTAGGATGATGGCGCTGTTCCGTGACGTAGCGGAAAGCGGCGC
>CAYGAW010000116.1:0-6798 GCA_964347945.1 uncultured Anaerolineales bacterium | reverse complement strand
ACATCGCCGCGCACGACAGCATGCCCCGCTCGGTCTGCGCCCACCAGCCCCAGTATCTTTTCGGCATCCGGTGCTGTGGGATTGTCTTGCAGCCACTGCTCGAGCTCTTGCAAGACATGTTCGGCCGCTCCCGGTTGCCCGGACACAAAGAGTGCACGCGAGCTAAACAGTCTGAGCCAGGGCCTGGCGCGCACAACGTCGTCGGGCAGCGCCCTCAGCCACCCCAGTAGAGTTGCCACATCGACACTCGACCAGGTGGTAATCTCAAAGGTCGCGCGTTCGATCACATCGGCTGCCAGATGGAAGTCCTTGGTTGCCAGGGCATGGTGAACGGCCTCCGCGGAAAAGTGGTTCTGCTCATACCACATCGCAGCGCGGCGATGCAGTTCGACCACCTGGTCTGGCAGCGTTTCTTGGAGCCGCGCCCGCAGCAGATTGGCAAAGAGACGGTGGTAGCGATACCAGGATCGCTCATCGTCCAAGGGGACGATAAACAGATTGTCCCGCTCTATTCTCTCCAGGGTCGCTTGCCCGTCATCCTGGCCGGTGACGGCGTCACATAAGGGGCCAGTCAGGCCGTCCAAGATGGAGGTCTGGAGCAAGAACGACTGGACGATATCGGGCTGGCGTTGAAGGACCTCTTCAATCAAGTAGTCGAGTATGTGCCGGCTGCTACCAGTCAAGGTCTGGGCAAGACTCCCGGGGTCGTCCCGCCCTTGCATCGAGATCCCTGCCATCTGCAGCCCAGCGATCCAACCTTCGGTCCGGGCGGCAAGAGCTGCCACATCATCAGCCGAAAGTTGCAGGCCCATTGCTCGGTTAAGAAACTCACTGGCTTCGTCGCGTGTGAAACGCAGGTCGCTCAAGCGCAGTTCGGTCAACTCCCCCGAGCCTCTGAGGCGTGCGAGATGCAATGGGGGATCGGCGCGGGTCGCTATGACCACGTGCATCTGTGGTGGTAGATGATCGAGCAGAAAAGTGAGACCGTCGTGAATGGGTTGTGCCTCGATAACGTGGTAGTCATCGAGGACGAGAACGAGGCCCTCCGGGATGACTTCGATCTCATTGATCAAGGTCGTCAGAATCGCCTCGATCGGCTCTGCCCCGGAAGTGGAGACAGAGCCAGTAGATGGAGGCTGAGCAGATTGGAGCATCGCGAGAGCGGCTTCGCCCAGGCCCGCCTCTATGGTTTGCAGGGCGGCGATGACGTAGGTCCAGAAGCGCGGTGGCTCGCTGTCGCCCTTATCCAGCGAGAGCCATGCCACGGGCCGCTGGCATCCCACAACCCATTCGCTCAGCAGCGTGGTCTTGCCAAAGCCGGCCGGGGCGGAGATGAGGGTGAGCTTACGGCTCAGCCCGGCGTTCAACCGTTCGATCAACCGCGGACGCGAGACCAGTTCTGGCCGCACCGGGGGGATATGGAATTTCGTTCTCAGGAGTGGCGTGGCCATCTCATGCTCCCTACCAAGGTTTGCGGCCAGCTTCACTCGCGGACCGGTGCCCTCCAGCACGTTGATCTTACCACATACCTAGCGTCTTCCCAAATGAAGAAGCCCTGCCGCGCCGGCAGAGCCTGGACAACCTTCGCCCCCCTGCTACTACGCACTTCGGCCGAATACCGGAATCCCTGTAGACCCCAGGTACTCGGTGGTGCTGTGAGACGGCCCACTTGGCAGGCCCTAGGCGGCCTTGACAAAGCAGCTTGAGACTCGGCGAGCCACGCATACCGGGCTGGAAATCGCCTACGTTCCGCAGCTGACCTCTTTCTTGCCGGTGAGCGCTGCGCAAATCATGGCGCCGCCACACCCGACACCGCTGTCGACCATGATTGCATCGGTCGGGTAGTTGAGTTGACAGGCCACAGAGTCCAACCACGCCTCCGGGCACACAAGGCCGGCGATAGCGTGGTCGGCTGCAACGACATGTTGGGCCGCGCACCCACTTTGCTCCATCCCCCTTAGACGCCCACCCCTTTCCTCTCGAAATGGCCGACTACCACGTCATCTATCTCACTCCAGAAGTTCTCTGGCTCCATCCCCAACTCTGTGACCATCTCTCGCTCTATCACCCTCGCATCCTGAAGTAGCGAAAACATACGCCTCAAGAAACCGGGGTGCTCCTCCTCCAGGTACCGTACCAGCCAGTACCCACGCATGCCATGATAGGCGATCGCCTCTCCCCCCATGCGCGATAGCTCTCGGTACGTCGGCGGTGGCGCCTTTGGCAAGAAGCCCCTCATAAATCCCAACGTCTCCTGTCTAATCGTCGGCCTTCCCAACAATCGGTCCACCGTCACCGTCGCTATGCCTTCGTTGAGCCACACGGGCAACCTCAGATGGGCCGAACAGGCGTGCACCAACTCATGGCACGTCACGTGCTGCACATTCACCTTCATATCCTTCTGTTCTACAAACATGCGAACCCCGATGCCCATGTCACTTTGCTCCAGCAGGCGCGGGGGCTTCACCCCGATCGCCATTCGCTTGCCATACCGCTGGGTCCAAGCGGCGCTATACGGCCACGTCCTCCGGGCACGGAAGCACCAGAACGGCATCGTCGCCCCCAGCAGTATTCGCCAGAGCCAAGGAGCCGACTGAAACACAAACCCCCACCAAGATGTCATCACGTGGACACGGCAGTCCTCGGGCGGTTCCAACCCCCAGCTCTCCTGAGCGAGTTGGATTGCCTTCTCACAGACGCCGCTGATCAAATCCGCAGTGTCCTGCTCACCAGGATCATACACCAACACAACATTGCCAGTTGTTCTTGACTTCATAGACCCACGGTTCCCCCTTTCGCGCTGCAATGCCGAGCGGCCTAACGCACCGCGCATAAGCTTCCACGCGGCTAGCGCAGTATGACCAAACTCGATTCAAGACGCTCAAGAACGCAAACCCGCAACAAGAGCACGCTCGATAGCATGGTCGAGTTCATGCGCTTGTTGGGCGGCGCTCTGAATCTCTTGATTCTCCATACTGTGCGACGCCAGATTAGTATCGCCAGACCGGCAGATTCCAACGCAGATCTGGTTTGGTCGTCGCTTCGTCATCTCCTTCGCGGAAGAACTATGCTGCCGCATACAAATGCTGAATCGTGTGGCCGAACGGACAGGAGTTGAGCCGCCACGCGGGTCTAGCGTGAGGAACCTGGTTCGAAGACACCTCCACTATTGCGAGCTTCGCCCCTAGTCAGAGATCCCCGCAGACCCTGCCAACTCAACCCCCTACTGTGAGACGGCGCAGTTTGCGAGCACCAGGAGGTCTTGATACACCAACTAGAGGGTCAGCGAAACGCGCGTGGACAGCCGGAGAGAGCCTACGTGCCGCAGCTAGCCTCTTTCTTGCCGGTGAGCGCTGCGGCAATCATGGCGGCGGCACACCCGACGCCGCTGTCGACCATGATTGCATCGGTCGGGCAGTTCAGCTGACAGGCGCCGCACTCCATGCAGGCTTCGGGCCTCACAAGCTGGGCCACGTCGCCGGTGTCGTCAGCAAAGACACCGTGCGGACAGACTACGCTGCACATCCCACAACCGACGCACAGCTCAGAACGGTATTGCAGTGTGTTCAAGGTTAAAGCAGTGGCCATCAGAACCCCCCGACCAATGTAATCAGAAACAAGACGATCCCCAGTACGATGCCTATCCCAAACATCCAGGCCATGATGGGGACGTACCTGAATATCTCGCGTCTGACTCCACTTCTGGACGTGAACGTTGTGGAGCCGGTGAAGTTCAAGGCAAGATAGGCAGTCACCGGCGGCAAGGCCAGCAAGTGGGGAAGTGCCCCACCCACCTGCAGCCACCCCGGGGCACCCACGTTGCTGAGGAACGCCGTCATGGCGAATGGAAGCGCTACCAGCCCTCCCAGGATAAATCCCTTGCTGCTGAAGTCGCGCGTCGGGATCCAGGGCAGCAAGATGGGGAACAAAGCCACGCCGGCCAGCACGGCGGCGCCCAAGCCGAACAAGAACGCATAGTCTACGTCCACTGGCGGCAACCACATGGATATGATGGCTACGGCTCCGGCGATCAGTAGCACAGGAAGAAAGACGTAAACCAACTCCACGGGAATCAGAATCAAGCGGTCGCGCAGAGCAAAGCGCACCCGCCGCATCTGGGGCGTGGCCCGATGTGTCTTGAGATATTCTGGCAAGTCCGAAGCCCGAACGGGGCCGTACTCGACCTCGAATCCGGAGCGCTCCTCAACCTCGTGTGCCGCAACACCAGATGCACCCAGCTGGGGCAAGAGTATCACCCGGTGGCGCACCACCTCGCGCAGACGGGTTGATTCAGTGCGGCGCACCAGTTCCTCGGTGCCAAAGGTGCCTTTGCCGGCCGCGCACCACACGTTGATGCCCTCGGTGTCAAGGACCAGGACGTACCCATCGATCCCGGGTAGTGCCGAGCGCAGCGCGTCAAAACTCAGCGTATAATTGGCGGAGACGAAAACGGGCGACTCCGGCGAGGGGTTGCCCAAGGCGTACAGCCCCGGCTCGACCCGGCGGGCGCCTCGCTTGATGCCCAGACGGGCCAGGAAATGATCCCAACGATTCGCCACGGTGAGTCTGCTGGTCGTGGGTCGCACGTGCGGCTGTGCAAGATCCGGCTTGCTTTCTGACACAGAAGCTATCTTCTCGGTGGTGCTGCAATTGGCAACGGCAACGCACGTCCGGATACTTGCGTCGCCACTGGGTTGTCGGTTGTCTGATGCTTTTGTCATACTATTGTCTACTCCGTGCCCCAAGCCTACTACCGCTGAGGTTCTTGCTCAGGAGTGCGCCCTCCTCTAGAAGTCCGGTGTGGTTCCACAGAGACCATGACAGGGATTTCCTCGTGGCCATAGTGTGCTCGCTAGCACAGGGAGATTTGGGAGCACACGACCCTACACATATTGCAGCGCACTGTTCGGATATCTCTTCCTCAAGGAACGGTAGCCGTAACAGAGGGGAATCATCAGAGCCAAGCCCATCAGCCAGACCAGATAGCCGGCAGCCAGACTACCTCTCAGGAAAGGAATCAGGGGCAGGTGCTTGTACACCTGGAGGTGCACCACGTAGAAGAAAAGCGGCGTGCTGCCGAAGAGAGTCACCACGCCGAAGAAGCGGTTGACGCTGAGACTCTTCTCAAAGTAGCCATGGGCAGCGATGGCCAGTGACATGCCTCCCAGGTTCCACAGCAGGAAGGTCAGACTCGGCGGGTACTTGGACATCAACATGAAGTCTCGCCAGTCGCCACCTAGGTACGGGGTGAGATTCCCGTAGCCGCCCACGAGGCGCACCGGCACCCAAAGCACCAATAACAATACTCCCAGTCTCAGATAGAACTTGGTGACCTCGTCAGGCCTGGCGCCGATCCAGAAGCCGCATGCACACCCCAGGCCCATTACTCCCAACCACGGCAGAATGGGGTAGTTGACGGACAGCCAGCCCTTGTTGCTCGGTTGTAGCAGGACTTCCAGGAGCGGATTCTCGCTTCCCGGGGCGGGTGCAAAGGCACCGAGAAGAATGGGCACCAGTAGCAGCAGGACGATGGAACCGCCGGCGAGCAACGGCAACGGCAGGCGGCGGGCAAAGGCCAGAATGACGAGACCTGACCCGATGCATGAGAGGACCCCGAAATAGGTCAGGCCGGCACCTGGCGACTGGCCGAAGCCCCACGTCCAGTTCACGATGGTCAGCTGCAGGCCGATGAGGAGCAACCCGCGGGCAGCTAGCTTGCCTGTGATCTGGCCCTCCGTGAAGCCCCGCTCGCGACGCGACAGCGCATAGAGTGCCACGCTGAAGCCAGCGAGGAAGATGAAGGTCGGCGCGCAGTAGTGTGTGATGAACCGCGTCAGGTAGTGCACCACATCGGGCATGGGATCTGGGCGCGTCCCCTGGAACCCTTCGGCGAAGATGTGGTAGTACGAGAACAGTACCGCATGGTCCAGTGCCATGAAGATCATCACCCAGCCGCGGACTGCGTCGATGGCGAACAAACGCTTCTTCAGGCCACATCCTCCTCATAGTCAACATGTGTAACTAGCTCCATTATATGGGAGCTACCCTCCTCACGCATCCGCCATCTGGCGGATTTGGGCATTGGCCAGGTGGCCAATCTTCTCCTTGGCCCGGCGGTCACCACCCTCGGTCGTGCAACCCGTGCTTGGTAGCGAGGAGAACAGCGATGGAGAACACCTGGGCTAGGGTGTCTTCCAGCCAAGGGGCCAAGGTGTTCTCATCCCTATACCCGTCCCAGAGGTCTACCACCTTCTCTCCCCTGTGGTAGATGGCGCAGGCTGCCCCGAGTTCATCTCTTTCAGTGAAGTTCCTCTCGAACTCCGCCTAGACCTCCTCGAACCCCGGAGCCACTTCGCCGTGGGTCATCGACTCGTCAACGTCAGCCGAGGACATTGCACATCCCCCTACCTCAGAACGAGGAACCAACCGAACGTCCACAGATTCACAAATGCATGCGTGATCATCAAAGGTATCAAGTTCCGCTCGCGAGTGTAGTAGTACCCCGCCAACAGGCCATACAGGAACGTAAACGCCCAGTGCAAAGGGGAGTGGATCAGCGCGAAGAACATCGCAGCCAAGAGCACCGTGACCCAACGCCCGCGACCACGCGCCTCCAGTCTCGTGATCACATAGCCTCGCCAGATCAGCTCTTCGCAGAAGGCAGCCGATACGGTGATTGCGATCACCAGGAGAAGGCTTTGCCAGAGCCGCAGGCCCTCGTAGTACGAAAAACCAGGAGAGGCCTTCTCTAGCCCTGCGAGGGTCACCATGAGCAGGGCCATGATCGCATTCACGCCC
>CAYGAW010000115.1:0-7184 GCA_964347945.1 uncultured Anaerolineales bacterium | reverse complement strand
CGCGTCGTCAGGGAAGGCATGCACCAGCACCGGCACCTTCAGATCGGCCCAGCGCAGCGCGTTGGCGACGCCGCGCTCGTCGCCGAAATTCGGCAGGGTCACCAGCACCCCATCGATCTCATCCCGGTGTGCCGCAAAGAGGTCAGCACACTTCTCAGCGTCCGTCAGGCTCTCCACGCTGCCAAAGGTGGTATCTTCCGGCGTAAGCGCAACAGCTTCAATGCCCTCTTCCTCCAACACGCTCAGGACCGTCTCGCGCGCGCTCTTGCAGAGATGGTCGGGGAAGAAGCCCCGATTACCAACGATTACGCCCAACACTGGTGAATTCATGATCACCTCTTCCTCGGTATTCCAAGTATGGTCGTTGTATCAGTAAGAGGCCCCATCGAGGCGAACTCGAAGACAGAGCTGATTTGCACCGGGCATCTGTCGAGCTCCTGGGGGTTGGAGGCCATGAGCACCCAATCTCGACGCCTCATCCATCAACCCTTCTCTCAAACTGTGCAACTGTGCAGAGGAGGACCGGGCTGCTTTCTAGTCTGCCGAAGTTCCCTCAGATCAGCGGGTAAGACCGGCCTGCACTCGCGAGCCCGCGGGCCACAAGGTGCCTGACCCTTTCTACGGACCCGCAACTTGCGCTACTCGCTTGCCTGCCACAGACCGAGCGGCGGCTCTTCAAGCATTATTAAGCCGCCAGCCTTCTACGTACGAGGGAGTGCATCGAGATAGAGATGATGATGATCAGACCATATATCAGTTGCGTCCAGAACCCTGTCAGGCCTATGGCCACCGTTCCGCCCTCTATGGCGCCGATAATGAAACATCCGATGAAGGTCCCCAATACGGTCCCCACTCCGCCGAAAACCGAAGTGCCGCCCAGGAACACGGACGCTAGCGTCCTCAGAAGATACCCTTCACCCAGATTAACCCAAAAGTAGTTCACCTCCAGGCTAGCCAAGAGGCCCGCGAATGCCGCGGCAAGACCGACGATAGCGAATACTATCATCCTCGTTCGGTCAACGTTGACACCCATGAGCTCAGCGCTTTCCCTGTTGTCCCCAACCAGATAGACGTGGGCACCCAATCTGTGGCGGTTCAAAAGCACCCACACAAGTATTGCCACAATAATGGTCCAGATCATCTGAGCCGGTATGTAACCGGCCAACCTGCCCACCAGTGCTTGATGCAGGAGCGTGTCTTTCACCGGCACAAGAGAAGCCGGGTGCCCGTTTGTGATAACCAGCACCACTCCTCTCCAAAAGAACATAGTACCGATAGTTGCCACCAGCGAGGGGATTCCGAACCGAACCACTATGACCCCGTTCAGCAATCCTGCCAGGAAACCCGCAACCAGGAGCGAAACAAAGGCCAACGCCAGATTTCCGGTTCGCTGAGAAACGGTGACAAATACCAGCACTCCTACGGCCATGATAGAGCCGAAGGAGAGGTCTATCTCGCCGGCGATAACCACCATGGTCAACGGCAAAGCCATGATGGCAAAAAACGGTATGGTAGACATGAATGCGCCATACATTTCGCGGGCCAGAAACGTGCGAGGCGCCCCTATGATGAAGAATGCCCACAGAGCCAAGAAGACGCCAACGATGCCGATCTGTAGGCCGTACCGGCGGCCAAACCTGGCCAGACCGCCCCGCCACAACCGCCTTCGGCTGATAGCCGCGGCTGGATCTTCAGCACGAGAAGACATTTCCTTCTCCCCTATGATCTGTATGATTACTATTGTACGTCAACTCGAGATATCGTCTCCGTTCCAGTGGGTCACCTTGGTGTCAGTCCAGAGTTCCAGTCTGTGCCACCCGGTACATCTTCTCCATAAGCTCATCCAAGGTAATATCTTTGGTAGCAAACTCACCGGCAACCACGCCCCTATCCAGCACCACAATCCTATCGGCTACTGCATATACATGAAACACGTTGTGATCGATCAATATGCAGGATTTGCCGGCTTCCTTGATCCCCTGCACGAACTCCAAGCATTTCCTCGTCTCCGAAACAGACAAACCCATTGTGGGCTCATCCAAAATGATGAGTTCAGCCTGGAAGTAGAGGGCTCTCACAATGGCTACACCCTGTTTTTCCCCGCCAGAAAAGGTTCCGACCACCGCATCAGGCGCCACGGCTGCTGACGTAAAGCCCATGGAGCTGATCATCAGTTTCTCTGTTTCTCGCTCCATCCCTGTTACATCAAGCAAGCCAAAGCGATTGGTTAGCTCTCGACCCATGAATATGTTCCTCCACAGGGTTTGGAGGTTTGCCAAGGCGCGTTCCTGATAGACGGTTTCGATTCCAAGTCCTCGGGCTTCTGCCACAGACAGGCCCTCCAATTTCTTTCCATTGAAATACACCTCGCCACTGTCCGGTGTATGGTAGCCAGTAACTATCTTGATTAGGGTAGACTTGCCAGCACCGTTATCGCCCACCAACCCCACAACTTCATTGCGAGCGACTGCAAAGTCAACTTGGCGCAGGGCTTGAACCTCCCCGAAACGCTTAGAGATGTTTCTCATTTCGAGTATGTGATCCATCAGACGATCTCCTTGAACGACTATCAGCTGACGACTGGCAGCAGTCCACGGTGAACCGGCCGGATGTCGAGGCGTTCTCGAGGCATCAAATCATCTGCCAACTGCAACCAGGCAAGTATAGCAGGGAGGCAAACGGCACCAGAGAGGTCCCTTCTCAGCCCACGCAATCGCCACATGCTTCAAGCCACGGCGACCATGCGACTTGGACCATGGCGCCGTTTGCCCCACATGGTTCTACTTCTGCAAACTGCCGCTTCGATAGATCTGAGGAGCGAGAGTGCAGATGCCCCTACCGGATCTGCTGCTCAATGAGGGGTGCCAGCTCTTCAACGTTGTCTGAGCTGATCAAGCCGGACCCCGTATCAACGTGCAGACCGGCGAATCCGTATTGCTTGGTGAGGCAAATCTGCACAATGGGCAGGTAGCCTTGCAGATAGGGTTGCTGATCGAGCACTAGGTCAGTCCACCCGCCCCTGATTGCCTCTAGTGTAGCGGGCGAGACGTCAAACCCTATGGCGTATATGTCCTCCGGGCCCTTGCCTGCTGACGTCAGATAGGTCTCCAGGGTAGCGGTCAGGCCACCGTGATCGGTGCAGACCAACTTCACGTCAGGGTTGGAAGACACATATCCGGTGAAGACCGGGGTGCCCGCTGTTGCATCAGCGTTTGTAGCCTTGTCAATCTCTATGTAGTCGACGGTCATCCCCGCTTCTTCCAAGGCATCGATCACGCCCTGTGTCCTCAACCCGCGGGTCGGTTCGGCCAGAAGCCCCCAGACCATGGCCCTATCGCCTTCTCCAAGGCCGGTCCTCTTGATGGCGTCTTTGCCCAGCAAATAGCCGGACGCATACAGTTCTTGCCCTACGTAACCGAACCCCGCGGATTTGTGCTTCTCCTCGATTGGCGGCAGGGTGGTGTTCTGGCTGGTTACGATGATCCCCTTGGACACGGCGTCATCTACCAACGGCCCAAAAGCGTCTGGTCCCGGGTGGCCCATGACGGCGATCCCGTCGGGGTTGGTGGCCACAGCCTCCTTGAATTGGCTGATCATCTTCGTCGTATCCCAGTCCGAGAACATGTATTCCACGTCGGCCCCCAGGTCCGCCGCGGCTGCTACTGCTCCATTATAGACGACAGTGCCGAAGGGACACCCTGGCGGCCCCCCGGGGAAGAAGACGATCTTCACCCCCTCACAAGTCTTGCCCGTGGCGGGCGGGGCCTCTTCGGGTGCCTCCGCCGGCGGTGGCGCCGGCGCGCAAGCGGCAACCACTAGGAACACGACGACGAGGCAACTGATTAGCCAACTGAGTCTCCTTGCGCTCACTTCTCTCTCCTTTCTGAAAGATTGGCTGGGCTTCTTCGTTGGACACCTCTTTAAGAAAGCCCAATGCGTGGAAGACAGAACGATACGTGAGACCACAACGTCTTCGACTGGAATCTCCTCACCTCCTTTCTCACACCACTTCGCACTTCGTGCAGTACGCAGCTAGCCCGGGGCAAGGTTAGCTGATCCGCTACAGGCCACAGAACGCCTCTGGCCGCGTCTCCGGCCTACTCAAGCGCTTTCCCCTCGACGACTGTGTCGGAGTTCACACCAGCTAGCGCATTCCATATGTTGAATCGCGCTTCTTCTCTGCCTCTTCGACAACCTGCACCTTTGGCTTCGGAAAACCAGAGCTCTCTCGCACCATCAACTCTGGTTCAAGCAGGATGGTGTTCGGTTCGACATCGGCTTCACCTTGCTGAGCGGCCTCTATCATGACGCCAAGCTCTCTCACAGCGCAACGACCTAGCTCAACCATATCCTGTCGTACAGTGGTTAATGGGGGATGGAAATAGACAGACTCGGGCACATCATCGAAGCCGACTACCGCCAGATCTTCCGGCACCCGTACGCCGATCTTGCGCGCTGCCTGTAGTGCGCCCAGGGCCATCTGATCGTTGGAGATGAACACGGCGTCCAGATCCGGACGCTGCTCCAGCAGTTGGTGTAGACCTCGCTCCCCACTTGCGGCCGTCCAATCTCCCTCAACGACCAGGTTAGCCTCGTCGGGTATCCCTGCTTCCTTGAGGGCGTCTTGCCACCCAGATTGACGTTGACGAGCCTCCCACCAGGCCAAGGGGCCAGTTATCAGCCCCACGTTTCGGTAACCCAGATCAAGCAGGTGTTTGGTGGCCAGTCGCCCACCGCTCCGATTATTGACTGCCGCAACAGACAGATTGGGTTGGGGCTCCATGCTCAGAAAAACCACAGGTGCAGGAAGTCGTGAGTGTTCCTCTCGTATCCACTCTCGGTTGTTGGCGATTTCGGGCACGGCCCAGACGATGCCGTCCACCTGCCGGGCGAGCATATCGCGCAGCAACTGCCCGACGTCACTGTCCCAAGGCTGGCGCATCAGACTCAACAGGAGGACATAGCCCAGTTCACTCGCCCCCTGCTCGATCCCTGATAGAGTGCGCGAGGGGCCAAAGTATTCCAGACCCCAGCCCACGACACCCAAGGTGAAGCTACGCCCCTGGACGAGGCTGCGAGCAATGTTGCTGGCCTGATACCCCAGGCGGTCGATGATCTCCTGTACTCGCCGCCGGGTTTCAGGTGCGACGTCTGGGCGATGGTTGAGGACGCGGGAGACGGTTTGGGTTGAGACCCCGGCCTGTTCCGCTACTTCCCTGATGGTTACCCGTCTGCTGCCGACCACGTTCCACTCCAGCTCGTCGGCTATGTGATCGTTCCCGCTAACGTTAACATTATACCAGAAATTTGAATCGGTGTCAAGTCTCCGGTATGAGGGTGTGGAACAAAGAAGGCACGCAGCTTCAAGACGTCGTCAACAAGCGGTTGGACCGGCAACCCGGCTCTGCCAGGCTTCACCGCCCCCAAGATCCTCCCTCGCTACTCCTTCGCACCGTGCAACTCCATCGCTCTATCCTGCCAGGCAGCCGTAAGTCTGAGATCACGGATCGCACGCCCTATCTCCCCCTCAAGCGGATGCTCCCGAGCTCTCGTATGATGGGCAGGGCACTCGATCGCCCCGTTGCTGGCTGGACATCTGTGCTTCTTATGAGCAGAGTGGAATTGTGCCCTCAGTCCCCCTCCCCAGTCGCTGCAGTGGAAGAGCTCTTAAAGAGGGTGTGTCCTGAACTTCGGCACGTGTGTGCGGGGGTTCCGCGACTCCCTCAGTTTCACTGGGCGAAGATCGGGTGGAGAGTAGATATGGGAAGTACGCTATGCAGATCTCAGCCCGGCTCGCTTCCGGAAGGCATGATTCGTGGCGTAGCTTGCGCTGTTCTCCGTCTGACTGCATCAACGGTGATAGTGCCCCCTCGGTGCGTCCTGCCATTGCCGCTGGGTCAATTGAGTTACGTATGGCCCATTTGAGGGCGTGCACTTGCATGTCGGGCGATGCCTCTCTGCATCATACCCATGATGGCAACCTTAAAACCGCTCTAACCCCTCGCATTCATGCCCTTTCCTACTTGACAGACGATGCGTGACCGTAGATAATGTAATCACAGGATGACAAGGTGTAGGACGGACAACGATACTGGATAACCTCTGACTTCGTAGCGGGTGCTTGACAGAGCCAACGCGGTATGTTATAGTCGGTCGAACACCTTGAGCCGTGGACTCCGTACATCGAAGGGGGAGAATGGCGATGAAGGTGGAGGATTGGGGCTACACCAATCCGGTGGTCTCATATCTCTACGGCAAGCCTCCTCTGGTCTGGCGCGACATGCGCGTCCAGCTAGTCGCCTACGAGACGGACATCGAGAACGTTCGACGCGTGGTTCCAGAGCCGCTGGAACCGCGCACCAACGTCGTGATTACCTGGGTCTCCGAGTTTGAGCTGGGCACCACGCAGGGCGGCTTCAAGGAAGCAGCCATCTACGTGCAGGTTAGGTTTGGAGATATCGAGGGTGACTACGAACCGTTCTTGTACGTCAACTCGCACCTACCTCTGACCGGTGGCCGGGAGATCTGGGGCTACCAGAAGAAGATGGCCGATATTGAACTCCATCACGAGTACGAAGCGGTGCGTGGCCAGGTGGATCGACTCGGTCACCAGATTCTCAAAGCGCTGGTCGTTCCAGAGTATGAAGCTAGCATGGACGAGGTGCCCTGGAGCACGGGCGGCGTCTTCTCGCTGAAGTACATCCCTGCCGCTGAGGAGGGCGACCCCCCCCTGCGCCAGCTAGTCCTCACACCCGGTGAGTTCACTGCGCAGGAAGGTAAGTTCTTCGGCGGGCGGGCTTCCGTGGTATATGAGCGCTCGGAGATCGACCCGACCTACATCCTTGAGCCCAAACGCATCATTGGCGGCTTCTTTGGGCAGGGTGACCTCTTTCTGCCGCTGGGCAAGATTGTGCATCGCTACGAGTGAAGAGCGCCATTGATGACTGAGGACGGACCGTGAACCGGGTAGACGTCCAGCTGTTCATCGACGGAGAATGGATGCCGTCCGAGTCGAGGGAGACCTTCGAGGTCATCAACCCGGTGAACAGCGAGCTCGTGGGTACGGCAGCCAAGGGCGGCCGTGTGGACGCTCAGCGCGCACTGGAGGCCGCGAGCAAGGCGTTCGTGAGCTGGCGGCGCACGACCGGCGATGAGCGGGCTCGTCGGCTCAAACGGGCCGCCAA
>CAYGAW010000114.1:0-27313 GCA_964347945.1 uncultured Anaerolineales bacterium | reverse complement strand
GCCAGTTCTGCATGATGTGGGCGTCACCACGCGCCAGAGACTCATTGGACGTGTCCCACTTGGCGTCACGCGTCGCCGCCTGGTTCAGCAACCCAGAAGCCCACATCTCCTGGAAGAACTCGAAGGTCTCGATCGACCCTGCATCGTTCAATACCATGGGGTCGCCGCCGTTGGAGACAATCCACTCCCACAACAACGTAGGCAGCGGCAGCGGCTGGTCACCCCCACCCTTGAAGATGCACTTGCCGGAGCCATACTCATCGTACAGAGCCTGGCATACGTCCCTGTACTCATCAATCGTCATGGGCGGCTCCAGTCCCAGCTCATCGAATACCGCGGTGTTGTAGTAGGCGATCTGCACGTTGCCCCGGTAGGGAACGAACATCAGCTTACCATCGAAGGTCATCTGGTCTGTGAGATAGCCGTAGATCTCCGAGGGCAGTTGATCCTGATAGGGTGTCAGGTCCTCCATCAGGTCTAGGGAGATCAGTGGCGCTAGAGCAACGTTGTCCTGAGCGATGACGTCGATCTCCACCACACCGGCCGCCTGCTGCGCCTGCAACGTCGTGGGCACATCCTCAGGCGGGATCTCCGCTATGTTGACCTTGTTGCCGGTCCTCTCCTCCCAGATGGGGATCACTTCGTCTCGCACCACCGCCAGCTCAGCCTCGGCCAACCGCGTCACGAAGGTGAGCTCGACGGGCCCGGGCGCTGGCGGTTTCGTTGGCTCGGGTGTTGGCGACGCCGCAGGCGGTGGGGTCGTCGGCTCGGGCGTTGGAGTAGGACCGCAAGCCGCCAACAGAAGCGCCGCTCCCAGCACAATCGTCAGAAGTATGAGCATTCTCCTCAGCATTTTTCCCTCCTTATTTCAATACAGAGTGTTGCATCTGCCAATCCTCTGCTCTTCATTACTCTGGGCAACACCTCCTCTCTGTGCCGACTTGCGTCACGCACAGCCTTCCTTGGATCGCGTGCCAGACTCTGCCACGCTAGGTTCCGTTCTCATCTGGACGGCGGCGCACAGGATTCACGGATGATCAGCCTCGCTTCGAGCTGAGACCGCACCACCCTGGCCCCGGCAGCCAGATCGACAAGAACGCGAGCTGCCATCTCGCCAAGTTCGATGGCTGGCTGATGTACCGTCGTCAGTTCAGGCCGCAGGAAGCGAGCGATGATGTCATCGCATCCGACCAAGGATACGTCTCGTGGGACCTCCAGGCCGCTCTCCTTGATGGCCTGCATCGCACCAAAGGCCATCAGATCGTTGAAAGCAAACACGGCGGTTGGAGGTTCCTGACGCCCAAGGAGGCTGGTCATCGCCCGGAATCCAGATTCGGTCTCATAGTTCCCCCATTCAATCAAAGCCTTGAACCCGTTCTGGCCCTCGAAATCGCCGGACTGTAGCGGCACACCGGGTATCTCAACACCTTGCTCACTGAAGGCATCCCGCACACCCCCTAGCCTACGCTCGTTGGACACGTGCCTTTCATCTCCCTGGATGACGCCGATACATCTGTGACCCAGACTCATCAGATAGCGCACCGCCTCTCTTGCGCCACTTACGTCATCTATGGTCACCCACGTCAGTGATGACTCCAGGGCTTGTCTGACGTCCTCGGGAGGATAGCCTACCAGGATGGTTCTCAAACGAGGTTGAGCCAGCAATCGCTCTCTCTGGCCATCCTCGATGAAGATGTTCAAGTAGAGAAGTCCGGCCATGCGGTACGTTGAGACCATATGATGCACCGAAGGGGTATCGACGCTAACCAGAGACAGCACTAGATCATTCCGCGCGCAGTACTTGTCCGCACCATGAATGATGCCACCGACATAATTCCCAAATACCCTTCCTTCTGGGAAGTCCGGCGGAGCGATCAGACCGATGGAGGTGGGAGCGTACTTCTTGCGCGGCTCATATCCAAGCTCCTCAACGGCGCGCATCACCTTCTCATAGGTTTCGCCTTTCACGACGTGCGGCTTGGATAGAGCGCGGGAAACCGTCGCCACCGACACGTCAGCCAACTCGGCCACGTCTTCCAAGGTAGGGGACTCACGAGGCAGCCTATCAGAGCCTGAACTCACAGCATCTCCTCCCACCTGACCTGTTCCGGACGCCGCTCAAGACGACCGCCGTTCAGGGACCTCTAGGAACAGAAACCATGAAATCCGAAAACCCTGCGCCCGGGAGGATTTCATGGTTGTTTCAGTGAAACATACATGACAGATTATACTCAAACTGCTCCGTACTGTCAAGTGCTGTACTAGAGAGGAGCCACCCCACGGTTGCCGAGGCGCTTAGGATCTGCATGCCAAGTTGCCGACATGCCCGCACAGTGCCTGCCGCCCCACTGTACCCAGGAGCCTACCCGGCGCCGCCAACCCGAACACAACAGCTGGTCACTTCGACGCCCAGATCCGCGCAGGCGCTTCTGGCATCCCGACCGCCGCACACGGGCCCAGGTTCCTCCATCCATTCCATGATAACAGACATACCGAATCGCCAACGGCCGGAGCAGGTTGGCACATCGGTTGACATTGGTTGGCTAGGTTTGAATTGGGTTGGATGCTGGTCCATCGCAAAGAATCTCACTTGTCCGTCTGCACCAAATAGCGCCCGAAGTAGCACAAAGGCCACTTCTTTGAGTGTCTTGTTCCGCTTCAGAGACCATCCACGGCACATTGCTCTTAGGCCGACACACTGACGCTACACCATCGTAGCACGCTGCGCACAGGAACATCGACACCCATATACCTTGACAACACCCTGCCCTCGGAGTACAATGCAGTCGTTCGCCAGCCCGCCGTGAATCTCTGGGAGGATGTCTGGCACCGAAGGAACTGGAAACATGGTTGCGCCTGGAAGGGCGACGAAGAACCTCTATCTCGGCATCGATCTCGGCGGCACCAAGATCATTACCGCCATCGTGGACGGCAGAGGTCGGATCGTTGCCCGGGACTACCGGGAGACGGAGGCCCAAGACGGACCTACCGCCGTCCTGGGCCAGATGACGGAGGCTGCCAGCAGCGTCATTGCGGAGAGCGGCGTCAACTCAGCGGGAATCACTGGAGTCGGCATCGCCGCCCCCGGACCCATAGACGCACATTCTGGCGTCGTGACCGCACCGCCCAACCTGCCCGGTTGGAAAGATGTGCCCCTTAAGCAACTGATCAAGGATCGACTCGGTCTGCCCACGGCGCTCGAAAACGATGCCAACGCCGCAGCCCTGGCCGAGCACCGGTTCGGCGCTGGTCGGGGCACGAAACATATGATCTACGTGACGGCCAGCACAGGCATCGGCGGCGGCTTCATCCTCGACGGAAGACTGTACGCTGGAGCCACCGGCAGCGCAGCCGAGATCGGACACATGACCATTCTGCCCAATGGCCCCTTTTGCGGTTGTGGAAACCGAGGCTGCCTGGAGGCATTGGCCTCCGGAAGGGCCATCGCCGGCGAGGCACGGGAGCTCGTCCACGGGGGCGCACGAACGCGCATCGCCGACCTTGCTCATGGCGACCCCGACCGCATATCCGCCAAGCTGGTGGCACAAGCCGCCGCTGAGGGAGACGCTGAGGCGGGGAGGATTCTGGATCAGGCCATGTCCTACCTGGGAATAGGTATGGCAAACCTGGTCAACCTCTTCAATCCTGAACTGCTAGTCATCGGTGGCGGCTTGACCAAGATGGGGGAGAGACTCTTCGGACCTGTAAGGAGCATCATCGATCAGAGGGCCTTTCCTGCAAACGCCCACGCCGTGAGGGTGATCCCTGCGGAGCTGGGCGACGACGTAGGCGTCCTGGGCGCAGCAGCAGTTGCCATGCTCTCGCAGCATTAGTGCTCAGCATCACTGAAAGGAGAAGTAGGAAACGTGTCCACCAGGATAGGCATCAATGGCTTTGGCCGTGTCGGACGTCAGGTTCTGAGAATCGTCCGCGAACGGTATCCTGACAAGCTAGAGGTCGTCGCAGTAAACGACCTCTTTGACTCAGCCACCAACGCCCACCTCTTCAAGTACGACACCAACTACGGCAGGTATCCAGGGACAGTGGAGGTAAAGGGCGATGGCCTGGCGGTCGACGGCCAAGAGATCCGAGTCTTCGCCCAACGAGACCCCTCCAAGCTTCCGTGGGGAGAGTTGGGTGTCGAAATCGTGATGGAGGCCACAGGTGTATTCCGAGAGGGTCCGCTGGCGGCGGCGCACCTGGAGGGAGGTGCCAAGAAGGTGATCATCACCGCCCCGGCGAAGAAGGAAGATGTGACCATCGTCATGGGCGTCAACGAGGACTGGTATGACCCCGAGAAACATCACATCATCTCCAACGCATCATGCACCACGAACTGCCTGGCGCCAGTGGCCAAAGTGGTGAACGATCGGTTCGGCATCATCAAGGGTCTGATGACCACGATCCACGCCTACACTGGCGGCCAACGCCTCTTGGACATGGGTCACAAGGACCTGCGTCGAGCCCGGGCAGCAGCGATGAACATCGTACCCACCAGTACTGGAGCAGCCCGTGCCATTGGCGTAGTGCTTCCAGAGTTGGAGGGAAAACTCGATGCTTTCGCCATCCGGGTGCCCATCCCCACCGTGTCCCTCATCGATCTCACCGTAGAGGTGGAACGCGAGACAACGACAGACGAGTTGCTGGAGGTCTTCAAGCAGGAGGCAGAAGGCCCGCTGGACGGCATTCTGGGCTACAGCGAGGAGCCATTGGTCTCTGTCGACTACGTGGGTGATCCACGCTCCAGCATCGTCGATGCTGACTACACTCAGGTAATGCAGGGCAACATGGTCAAGGTAGTCTCGTGGTACGACAATGAGTGGGGCTACTCGGTACGGCTTGCAGATCTTGTCAACTACCTCGCCGAGCGGCTCTAGTGGACGTCATTCCAGGATCGACTCCGTGGGTTGACTCATCCGTCCACATACCCCGCCCGACAGACAGACTGACTGACTTTGGCTGGCTAGCTCGCTAGGAGAACGCGATGGGCAAGAAAACCGTGAGGGACATCGATGTCAGGGGTAGGCGCGTCCTGCTGAGGGTGGACTTCAACGTGCCTCTGGCCGACGGCCAGGTGGCCGACGACACCCGAATCGAGGCCGCCCTGCCCACCATCGAGTATCTCCTGGACCAGGGTGCCGCGGTGATTCTCATGTCCCATCTCGGCCGCCCCAAAGGTCAGGTGCGGGAGGAACTGAGGATGGATCCCGTCGCCAGGCGCCTGTCCGATCTCCTGGGCCGCCAAGTAGCCAAAGCGGACGATTGCGTGGGACCGGAAGTTGAGGACGCTGCTGCGGGGCTTCAGCCGGGACAGCTCCTCCTGCTCGAAAATTTGCGCTTCCATCCCGGGGAAGAAGGCAACGACCCAGCCTTCGCCCAGCGGTTGGCATCTCTCGCGGACCTGTACGTGAACGACGCTTTCGGCGCAGCCCATCGTGCCCACGCGTCCACCGCGGGAGTGCCAGACTACCTGCCCGCCGTCTCGGGCTTCCTTATGGAACGCGAGCTGGAGGTTCTGGGCAGTGCCTTGACCAGCCCAGCTCACCCTTTCGCGGCCATTCTCGGAGGGGCCAAAATCTCCGGCAAGATAGGCGTGATCCGTAACCTCTTGGACAAAGTCGATCTTCTGCTTCTCGGCGGGGGCATGGCCAACACCTTTCTGAAAGCTCAAGGGCACGAAGTTGGAGAATCTCTGGTGGAGGACGAGAGCCTCGCCACGGCGCGGGAGATACTGGAACAGGGGCGTGACAAGCTGGTACTGCCCGTGGACGCCGTCATCGCCGATGCCTTTGCCGCAGACGCAGACACGAAGACCGTGAGCGTCGACGAGGTGCCGCCCGATTGGCGCATCCTGGATATCGGTCCTCAGACCCTCAGCATCTTCAGAGAGAAACTGGCACCGGCCAAGACAGTGGTCTGGAACGGTCCCATGGGCGTGTTCGAGTTCCCCAGGTTCAGCACTGGCACCGTCGCTTTGGCCAAGATGCTGGCCGAGACGGCGGCCAACACGATCGTGGGAGGAGGCGATTCCGTGGCGGCGCTGCAGGAGGCGGGTCTGGTGGACAAGATGAGCCACGTGTCGACGGGCGGAGGAGCGTCTCTGGAGTTCCTCGAAGGTAAGAGCCTCCCTGGCGTGTCGGCTCTGGACGACAAGGAGGACGAATCCGCTGGTGAGTGATCAAGAGATCATCTCCCAACTGGTGATCCCCAACACGTCCAAGATCGTCCTCCTGCTACTGGACGGCCTAGGCGGAGCACCCATGCATCCGGGCGGCCAGACCGAGTTAGAGGTGGCGCGCACCCCCAACATGGATGCGTTGGCAGCGGAGGGTATCTGCGGCCTTCATGACCCCATCGGCCCAGGCATCACGCCGGGAAGTGGCCCGTCTCACCTTGCCCTTTTCGGATACGATCCTGTGAGCCATCAGATTGGACGCGGCGTACTGGAGGCGCTCGGCATTGGCTTCGATCTGCAGCCTCAAGACATGGCTGCGCGAGGCAACTTCTGCACCGTGGACGATAATGGATTGATCACTGACAGAAGAGCGGGACGCATTTCCACAGAGAAAAGCATCGAACTCATCAAGCTGCTCCGCACCATCAGTCTACCCGGTGTGGAAGTGTTCGTCGAACCGGTGAAGGATTACCGGCTGGTGCTGGTTCTTCGGGGCGAGGCGTTGTCTGGCCCGCTCACCGAGACCGATCCTCAGAAGCTGGGGGCGGCTCCGCTACCTGTGAAGGCGCTCAGCCCCGAAGCCGAGCGCGCCGCCGCCCTCTTTAACCAATGGATTGGGAAGGCGCGTGACATATTGGCCAATCTTCATCCAGCCAACATGGTGACACTGCGGGGCCTGGACAAGAACCCTGGCCTGCCCACTATGGATAGGGTCTACGGGTTGCGAGGCGCAGCCATCGCCGGCTACCCCATGTACCGCGGTGTTTCCAGGCTCGTGGGTATGGAGGTGCTGCCCACCGGGGACACCATCCAGGAGGAACTGGATACGCTGAAGGCCCATTGGGCAGACTACGACTTCTTCTTCTTCCACGTGAAGAAGACCGACAGCGCAGGCGAGGACGGCAACTTCGACCAGAAAGTCGCCCTCGTTGAGGAGGCGGACCGCTTGTTGGTGCCGCCGATCCGCGAACTGGGACCCGACGTGTTGATCATCACCGGAGATCATTCCACGCCGGCCTTGCTGCGCGCCCACAGTTGGCACCCAGTCCCATTCCTGCTGTATTCCAGGTACTGCCGGCACGACGACGTACAGCAGTTCTCGGAGCGGGCATGCGCCAGCGGAGCTCTGGGGCGCTTCCCGGCAACCGACATCATGCCTCTGGCGATGGCCAATGCCCTTCGCCTGACCAAGTTTGGTGCTTGACAGGGTACTTCTCTCCTCGCCCCAATGTAGCTCCAAACCACGAGAAGGAGGGACCATATGGCCCAACAGGTGAATCCCCGTATCTTTCGTCAATACGACGTGAGAGGCGTTGTCGACGACGATTTGACGGAGAGCGTGGCGGAAGAACTCGGCAAGGGATATGGCGCCTTCATGAGGCACCAGGGCAAGCAGAAGGTGAGCGTCGGGTATGATGCTCGTCCAAGCTCCCCTGGCTTCCGCGATGCACTGATCAAGGGCATCTTGTCCACGGGCATCGACATCGTCAATGTGGGCATGCTACCGACGCCAACCTTCTACTTCTCCCTATTCCATTTGGAAGTGGAAGGTGGAGTGATGATCACCGGGAGCCATAACCCGCCCGAGTTCAACGGTTTCAAGCTAGCGGTGGGTCGTACCACGATCTACGGTGATGAGATCCAGAAGGTGCGTAAGATCATCGAGGCCGCCGACTACCCTAGGGGCGTTGGACAACTGGAACAACAGGACGTCAAGCCCGCCTACTTGGAGACTCTGAAAGAACGCATAGGGCCCTTCCAGAAGAAGGTCAAACTCATCGTGGACGCCGGAAACGGCGTGGCTGGCATGTTCTGCCCCCAACTCCTCCAGGACCTGGGCGCTGAAGCCCACGGCCTGTACTGTGAAGTCGATGGTACGTTCCCCAACCACCATCCGGACCCCACCGTGCCCGCCAACTTGACAGATCTCATCGCCAGGGTGATGGAAGAGAAGGCTGACCTGGGCATGGCTTACGACGGCGACGGTGATCGCTTGGGAGTGGTCGACGAAGAGGGAAACATCATTTGGGGCGACCAGCTTCTGATTCTGTTCTCTCGGGAAATCCTGGCCCGCCAGCCGGGAGCCCCCATCATCTTTGAGGTCAAATGCTCCCAGGCCTTGGCGGAAGAGATCGAGAAGGCAGGGGGCGTGCCCATCATGTGGCGTACGGGCCATTCGTTCATCAAGAAGAAGATGAGAGAGGAGAATTCACCTCTGGCTGGCGAGATGAGCGGGCATCTGTTCTTCGCCGACGAGTACTATGGATACGATGATGCCATCTACGCCTCCTTGCGATTGGTGCGGCTCCTCTCCCGTTCCGACAAGAGCATACGCGAGATGTTGGCCGATGTGCCCAAGTACTATTCCACACCAGAGATCCGTGTGGACTGCCCGGATGAGGAGAAGTTCCAGGTCGTCGCCGCCCTCACGGAGCATTTCAAGAAGCGGTACGAGGTTGTTGACGTCGATGGAGCCCGCATACTATTCGGAGATGGGTGGGGACTTGTGCGGGCCTCCAACACCCAGCCGGTCTTGGTGCTTCGCTTTGAGGCCAAGACTCCAGAGCGCCTTGACGAGATCCAGCAGATAGTACTCTCCAAGCTCAAGGAAATGACATCACTGGAAATATCGATTTGATGCTAGCCCGACACACACCATCCGAGGATCTAGAAAGGAGCGAATGCTATGAGCGACGAGAAGACCGGCAGAGAGGAATGGGAGGAGATCGGTCGCGAGATCGAGAGGAAGATCAGGAGAGATCTGGCCAGATGGGCCGGCGCCGAGGAGACCGATGACTGGGAAACCATCGGTAGGAAGATGGAAGGCAAGGTCCGCAGTGAGATGGCCACCAGTGTCGGCGCTGAGCCAGAGGACGACTGGGACACGATAGGCCGGGAGGCCGAGAAGAAGGTCAGGACCGGCATGGCCACTGGCCTGGGCGGGGAGCCCGACGACAGCTGGGAGCAGATTGGCAAACGGATAGAGCAGCGAATCAAGTCCGGGCTGGGCGAATGGGCTGGTGCCGAACCCGACGACGATTGGGACACCGTCGGCCACAAGATCGAGGACAAGATCAAGGATACCATCCAAGATTGGACCAGGGAATAGAAGCTACCAAGCTGAGAAGGCTCTTCACGCCCATAACCATCGGCAATCTTAGGCTGGCAAACCGCATCGTCATGCCAGCTATTCACCTGTCCTACACCCCGCAGGGATTCGTCACCGACACACTGATCGAGTTCTACGTCGAAAGGGCAGCGGGAGGGGTAGGGCTGATCATCGTGGGCGGCTGCCCCGTTGATGAGTATGGTGGCGGGCCATTCATGGTCGGTCTCAGCGATGATGAGTTCGTCCCGGGACTGACAAGGCTCACCCAAGCCGTTCACGAACATGGGGTTCCCCTGGCCGCCCAATTGTACCACGCGGGCCGATATTCCCTCTCAGCCCTCATCGGTCGCCAACCTTTGGCGCCGTCTGCAGTGGAGTCTTCGTTGACTCGCGAAACCCCGCGAGAGATGAGCACGGAAGATGTCCACCGCACCCTGAACAGCTTCGCCAACGCAGCAAGCCGAGCCAAGAGAGCAGGGTTTGATGCCGTAGAGATCAGTGCCTCCGCAGGCTACTTGCTTTCCCAGTTCCTTTCACCCCTGACCAACCTGCGTGAGGACGACTATGGTGGGGATCTGGAGAGCAGGATGAGATTTCCACTGGAGGTAGCTCGGGCCGTCCGGGAAGCCGTTGGACCGGACTATCCGGTCATCGTTCGCATAGCGGGAAACGACTTTGTCAGCGGCGGGAACACCAGCCGAGAGGCTTGCTCCTTTGCCCGGGAGCTGGAGGGAGCGGGGGTGGATGCCATCAACGTCACCGGGGGCTGGCACGAGACCAGAGTTCCACAGATAACAATGGCCGTTCCACGAGGTGCCTTCTCCTACCTCGCCGGACGCGTCAAGCAGGCCGTCAACGTACCCGTCATGTCCAGCAACCGGTACAGCGACCCCGCGCTGGCGGACAGGGTGCTCCGCCAAGGCGCCGCCGACTTGATCGCCATGGGCCGCCCACTAATAGCAGACCCAGAACTGCCTCGCAAGGCCAGAGAGGGCCGCCTTGACGAGATCATTCGCTGTGTGGCCTGCAATCAGGGCTGCTTCGACCATATCTTCTCTCTTGAGCCGGTTGCCTGCCTGGTGAACCCCCGGGCCGGGCAGGAGGGCAGGTACGAACTGCAACGAGCGGCAAGTCTCAAGAAGGTCGTAGTTGTCGGCGGCGGCCCAGCGGGCATGGAAGCAGCCATCACCGCGTCTCGCAGGGGACACCGGGTGACCCTCTTTGAAGAGCATGGCCGTCTGGGGGGTCAATTGAACCTGGCGTCCATGGCGCCAGGAAGGGAGGAGCTGGGGACCCTCATACTGTCCTTGTGCGGACAAGTCGAAAGAGAGGACGTGGAGATCAGGCTCGCGCACAGAGCCACAAGTAGCCTTGTCCTGGAATGCAATCCTGACGCCGTGGTTGTGGCCACCGGCGGCGAGCCTGCGATCCCAGAGATCCCAGGTGTGGAAAGTGAGCACGTGGTACAGGCCTGGGATGTGCTTGCGGACCAGGCCGACGTTGGGCAAAAGGTCGTGGTTCTTGGCGGCGGAGCGACCGGATGTCTGGTCGCACTCTATGTGGCCCAGATGGGCACGATAGACGCCCCTGCTCTGCGCTTCCTCGTAGAAAACAAAGCAGAAAGCTGGGAAACCTTGGAGGAGTTGGTCACCAGAGGCGTGAAGGACGTTACTGTGGTCGAGATGCTGCCTAAGCTAGGCAAGGACATCGGTCTCACCACACGTTGGACGGTCCTCCAGGCTCTGAGGCGCTACGGAGTGGAGATGATAGCCAACGCCAGCGTCAAGCAGATCCTGCCCCAGGGTGTGCTGGCTGTCATCGACGAGCAAGAAAGACTCGTTGGAGCTGATACAATCATCTTGGCCACCGGCGTCGCGCCGCACAATTCACTCCACGAGGAACTGAAGGGGCGTGTGGAAGACCTTCATCTCATTGGCGATGCCAAGGTGCCGCGCAAGGCATACGACGCCGTGCGTGAAGGCTTCGAGGTGGCTATGGGGCTTTAGACCGCCGAGCTTGCAAAGGCGTTTTGCTTTCGGTAGAATGGGTGCAGGGCGCGGAGTGGTGTCCGAACAGGAGGGTCAAACGTGAGCGAAGAGGAGATCCGAAGGAAGGACGAGAAGCAGGAGAAGGAAGAGAAGGACGAGAAAGACCGCGGCGAACGAGAGTGGGACAAAGGCGAGCAGTGGTCCGGTGGCGATGCCTTGGGCCCGCTGATCTGGGGACTGATAGTCATTCTCGCGGGGGCAGCGCTTCTCGCCGTCAACTTGGGAACCTTCCCCTGGTTGACATGGGAGAACGTGTGGGCCTTCATCTTCATGGGGGCCGGCTTGCTGTTCCTACTGGAGGTAGTAATCCGCCTGCTGCTCCCTGCCTACCGTCGCCCGATAAGAGGCCGTATCATCCTGGCCTTCGTCGCCTTGGCCATCGGCCTGGGCGGAATAGTCGGCTGGGAACTCACCTGGCCCCTGATCGTGATCGCCGCCGGCCTGGCGATTATCCTGGGCGTCTTCCTGAGGCCGAAGTTCTAGCCGGGGCAGGAGCTACAGGCGGCCCAAATCCATCGTGACCAGCTGGTCCCACCAGTAGCGCAGACGAGAACGAGTTGTGTCCCGCCCAATGCACCGGAAATACGGGGGTTGGAAGGCCTTGATCAGGTCACCGATCTCGTAACGGGGCAGAATGGGCGTGGAAACCACGAGACTGCCTTTCTCCCCGGGGCGCATCTCGTGCATCATCTTGATGCCTTCTCGCGTCCGCACCTCGAAGAAGAAGAGGTCGTAGTTGGGCACCCATGCCCGCTTTTCGTCCCTCTGCTGGCCAAAGATGCCCTCCGTTGTGCCATAGATCTCGGCGATATCCACCGGGCCAAAGAGGGCTCTGAGGACGGGGCGGTACTTGGTGTTGATGCCCGGTACGCTGCCCAGGGTCATGATTCGTATGCGCCACAGGTCCCTCGGGTATACGCCGTGAGCCCGGTGTAGGTACCGTCCGAAATCCACCGCCGTGGGTGCCACGCCTCCGACTATGGTAACATTCTCCTCCCTGCACCGCTCATAGGCCAACTCGAAGCGTCGCTTCCAGTCAGTTATCGTCTTTCCTCCCCCCAGCGCGTCCACTTCATCCTGAGTAGGAAGGGTACGCAGAGGAGTCGCCGCCGTCGTTCGTTTCGTATAGATCCCGGAGCTATAGCCATATTCCAACTCTTGCTCCCCGACTCGCACCGTGCCCACCACCGAGGGGAAGTTCAAGTTGAGGTTCACACCCTGAAGCGCATCAAGCCGGCCGGTACGCGCGATGTAGTTCATCAAGGCCCGGCCAGCGCTGGCCCGCATCTTCAGGTCGGTGGCCGTCATGGGAATGAACTTGGACTCGCCCTTTGTCGTACCTCGTGTGATCGCCCAGCCAATGGGAGGCTCGTAGAGCAGCACGTCCTGCTCACCGGCCATCACCCGATCGATAAGAGGCTTCAAATCCTCGTAGGTCGCGATAGGGAATGCACTCCTGTATTCCTCCGTGCTCGCGACCTCAGCGGCCCCATGTTGCCGCCCGTACTTGGTCTGGGCGTAACCCTGGATCAGCCGTTGGAGGACGGCCTCCTGGGCTTGTCCAGGGCTGCCTACGGCCTCGTGCCAGGGACGCAAGAAAGCTTCCAGCATCTGGCGCCCTGCTTCTTCGCTCTGCGCGGGCACGTGCTCGGTAGTGCCATTCATAATCCCCCCCCAGGCTGTCACCTAGTACCACATCACCCAATCCCCGACGGCAGGCACAGGGAGATACGTTCCGTGACGATTCCCTCTATCCGATGCAAGTCCTCTTCGGTTCGGCCCTCGACCCTGACCGAGAGCACCGGCTGGGTGTTGGAAGCCCTCACCAGTGCCCATCCACCGTCGAACTTGATTCGTGCCCCGTCTATGTCAATGACCTCATGAGTCTCGATGAAAGACTCCTTTATCGCCTCCACGACGGTGAACTTCTGCGTATCGGGACACGGAACGCGGAGTTCCGACGAGCTGTAGTATCTCGGCAGCTCCTCCACCAACTGCGACAGGGGTCTGTCCCTCTTGGAGATGTACTCCACAAGCTTCCCCGCCGCGAACAGGGCATCGTCGAAATTGAGAGGAGGATCGTTGAAGAACACGTGACCACTCAGCTCCACGCCCAACGCCGCGTTTTCCTGCCGCATCTTCTGCAAGATGTACGCATTCCCACATCTCGTCATGAGGGGTATTCCTCCATTGCGCACGATGTCGTCAATCAGTGCTTGCGAGCATCGCACATCCAGCACCACCTTGGCTGGCCCGCTGGTCAGGAATTCCCTCGCCAAAAGAGCGACGTACTTGTCGGGCAAGACCATTGCTCCCCGCTCGTCCACTACGCCAAGCCTGTCTCCATCTCCGTCGAAGCCGACCCCCAGGTCGGCCCCTTCTCTCACGACCATGGCCTTCAGGTCACCAATGTTGTCCTCGACCAGGGGATCGGGCTCGTGGTTCGGAAAGCGGCCATCAGGCTCGCAGAATAGGGGAACCACTTCGCACCCGAGTTCTTCGATCAGGTCACTGCCTAGCATTCCAGCCGTGCCGTTGCCTCCGTCAACCACCACCTTCAGTCCGCGATTCAGGCGTACTCTATCGCGAATGCAGTCGAGGTACTCGGGAATGACATCCAGTCCCTCCATGGATCCCCTGCCAACCTCGAACTGATTCTTGGCAATCAGCCGCTCGACGTGCTGCAGTGCCTCCCCAGCGAGAGGATATGGGCCTACCTGGAGCTTGAGACCATTGAACTCGGGTGGGTTGTGACTGGCGGTCACCATCACGGCCCCATCCGCGAACGCGCGGTCAAGGGCAAAAGAAAGGGCTGGTGTGGGAACAACTCCCACATCAACAACCTGGCAACCGGTGGAAAGCAAACCCTTGGTCACAGCAGAGAAGAACCGCTCAGAAGAGAGCCGCACATCCCGTCCTACCACCACCTTGTTCCGACCAGTGCTCCTCTGGATGTAGGTCCCAAAGGCTCTCCCAATAGTCTCTATGGCGCCCGTCGTCAAGTCGGCGTCGGCCACGCCTCGGATGTCGTACTCCTTGAACACTGCTCTGCTGGCCGAGAGCTTGGCCTGGAAAGCAAAATCCCGCAGAATGCCTGACACGGCCCCCGTCAGCTTCATCGGGTCGTGGCGGAGGACCGTCCTGCTGACGCCGTTGGCGCCTTCCTCCACCACTTCTTGCACCAAATCCCTCTCGATCAGCAGCGCCCCTTCGACCAGCACCAGCTCCTCTGGTGTGTCCTCGAACAAGATGATCTGGGTGTCGTCCTTGACCACGGGGACAGATCGCACAGGCTCAGCAGACACACTCCGATACCTGGCCAGCACCGAATCTGTGACCTCTTCCGCTCTACTGACCAGCGCGTAATCCAACCGGAATCCGCAGCTGTTCTGGACAGCCCGCACGTGATCGGCGACGGTATACCCCTCTGTCAGACCCGGCTGCGTCATGATGTTGCACACGAATATCTTCCGGGCTGAAGTCCTCTTCAAAGCGTCATTGATCTCCGGAACCAGCAAGGTAGGGATGATGTTGGTGAACAGGGATCCGGGCCCGACTACGACAGCGTCGGCCAACTCGAGCGCCTCCACTACCTCGGGGGATGCCACTACCGGAGTTTCTGGTCCCTCATCAGTTCTGGATTGCAGCCAGACCTTCTTGAGAGGCACGTCTTTCCTCCTGGCAAGGATCGCCGATTCCCCTTCGAGGCTCTGTCCATCTTCAAGCTGAGCGCACAACCCTACCTTTTCCGTGGTGGGAAACAGGACTTCCTCCCCTGAAGTCCCGAGCCCCCGACGCAGCTTGGCGAACGCAGTCCCACTGCCCACCGGGGGCACTACACCAGTCAACTGCCACGGCACCTGCTCGGCAATCCGCAGTAACATGGACAGCCCCTCCGTCCCTGCGAATACTACGACTTTGGGCTTCTCTGCGGGACCGTGATAGTAGTCATACACCAGGTCAACGAGGCTCCCTTCCCTCGTCTTCCGGGCGACAAACGGGGCGATCAAGGTGTGACTCAACTTGATAAACGAGACAACCACAAGCGTGACACCAACGGTTCCCAGCAGTATGCCTCGCTGTACGTGGGGGATGAACTGTAACGTCAAGTAGTAGACAAATGACGGGAAAGGCGCCGTGCGATAGATGTGTACAAGTACGTATGCAAAACCCAGGCTCAAGAGGAGGATCCCAAAGAAGAGCGACAGGAGCCACCGCTTGATGTGCCATCCAGGCAGGAGCAGCCTCAAGACCCTGCTGCTCCGCAGTCTCTGCCTCACGCTACCCAGCACCGCGAAGATCCCTTCGCAATCACGGCATCCGCCCTACCTTGCTTGAGCGCTCTCCAGTCGATGGTCATAGCGCTATCCAAGAGCTTGGAAATCCAAGATCCCCGATGAAATCTCGTCGGCACAACACTCGGCCAACTCCTGCACGATCAGAGCTTTGGTCTGCTCAAGTCGCTCAGGAGTCCGAGCTTCGAACACCAGGGCGATGTTCGACGTGGTGTGGGAAGCCCGCACGGATGCCCACCCATCGTCGAAGTCGATGCGCAAGCCGTCAAGATCCACAAGCTCGAAACGTTTGCCGAAACACTCCCTTATGCGATCCATGACTGCGAACTTGTGTTCATCGTCACACGGCAGCTTGATCTCAGGGGCTGAGAAGTAGCGGGGCATGTCAGCCAGGATATCTGACAGCTTGCCTCCAGCGCGCGAGAGAGCTTCCAGGAGCTTGGCCGAGGCGAATACGCCGTCATCGAAGTCGAAGACGTCGTCACGAAAGAAGATATGCCCGCTCGCCTCTCCACCCAGCAGAGCATCGCTGCGCTTCACTTCGTCCATCACCCGCGAGTAGCCCGTCGGCGCCATCCTAGGCACTCCCCCTCCCCGCTCGATCACGTCTCGGAGAGCCTGCGAGGATAGCAAATCGAAGACCACCGTCCCAGGCTCGTCTTTCAGCAGCTCATTGGCCATTACGGCAACTATGCGGTCACCATGCAGTATCTGCCCGCGGTCGCTGACCACAGCCACGCGGTCTCCGTCGCCGTCGTAGGCAATACCTAGATCGGCGCCATTTTGCTGCACCGCGAGAGCCAGGTCCCTCATGTTTTCCTCATCGCTTGGATCGGGAAGGTGATGGGGAAAGCCACCATCGACGTCGCAGTACAGTTCCCTCACCTGGCATCCCAGCCGCCTGAACAACTGAGGCGCGACCAGCCCGGTGGTGCCATTCCCGGCATCGATGACGATTTTGTACCGCTTCATCAATTCGATGCGGACCTCGATGGCTTTCAAGTACTCGCCAACGATGCCAGAATCTCTCGCCAGGCGTCCGCTCCCCTCACGGAAAGGGCCTCCCTCCGCGAGTCGCCTCAAGACCTGGATGTCCTCACCGCTGAAAGGCAGGGGGCCTTTTCGAAGCTTCAAGCCGTTGTATCGAGGAGGATTGTGACTCGCCGTCACGACAAGCCCACCCGCTGCCTGCAAGTGCTTCACAGCGAAATAGACCGTCGGTGTGGTCACCAGACCAACGTCAATCACCTCGCAGCCTGCGCTCAACAGCCCAGCGATGAGTGCCCTGCTGAAGTCCGGGGAGCTGCTCCTGCCGTCCCGGCCCACGACGATCTTGTCCCCCGCCTCCTGCATCATGCTGCCGAAAGCTGCTCCGAGGACTGTACAGACCTGGGGATCCAAGTTGTCCCCGACTACACCTCGGATGTCATATTCGCGGAAGATCGTGCGGTCCAGGCGCAACGCGGTTCTCCTCGAAGACGCCGGATGGGATGTTGGCAAAATTGTATAGTAGGTACCAAGACCATGGCAAGCCCTGATCGCACAGCGTCGAAACGCCACAGGAGAACCGCCGCTGGATCGCTCCTTCGATTTGTGCTTCGATGCAGCGCTTCGCGCCTACCCAGCACTACTCACGACGCGTCCTGCGCCTACAAGAACGCGAATGCCCTCGTACGTATGTCTGAGAGCCCGCTTTTCCACACCCTCATGCGGACAACTTCCGTGTAACTTCGCACGAGCTATGGTAGAATGAATCGAGTTATGACATGGAACCTGCTGAACGGGCCATCAGGCGATGCCGCACTCCAAGGCCTGTGCAGCTGGATTGAAATGTCTGAGAATGGAGGATGTGAGAGTGAGAAAGGTGAAAGGGTACTTCATAAGTACTTGTGGCTGGTGCAAGAAGACAAAGCGGCTCCTCGACGACAGCAACGTCGACTACGAATACGAATACATTGACCTCCTGAAGGGTAGCGATAAGGCCCGGGCTTTGGCCGAGCTCTCTGAGTACAATCCTCGAAGGAGCTTCCCGACCGTTGTCGTACTAAACGATGATACTCAGATCGTGATCGGCTACAAAGAAGAGCTCTTGAGGGAGGTACTGGGGCTATGAGTTCAGACAGGGCTCGAGCCTTGTACGAGCGCCTGAAGAGCGAGGCCGAGGCAGCAGGCTACTTCCTTAATCCCGACGTGGAGTTTGTCCTCGGTTTGATGGAAGGGCTCTTGACCAACGAAGAGCGGTATGGGTACCAAGCTTGTCCTTGCCGCCTGGCCGAGGGCCTAAGGGACAAAGACTTGGACATCATCTGTCCGTGCGACTACCGCGATCCCGATCTGGACGAATATGGGGCCTGTTACTGTGCCCTCTATGTCTCAGAGGAGATAGCCTTGGGCCAGAAGAAGGTGGAGCCGGTGCCAGAGCGGCGCGGTGCCGAGCCCGAACCAGTTGCCGAGGAACATGAGGAAGAAGTGGTAGGCTTCACCCGCAGCGGTATGCCCGTTTGGCGCTGCAAGGTCTGCGGCTATCTATGTGCCCGACCCCAACCGCCCCTCAAATGTCCAATCTGCAAGGTGGACAAGGATCGGTTCGAACGCTTCGCATAGCAGCGAAGCCTGCTTCGCCAACAAGAGGTCGCCAACAGGCCAATGCTGAGCGCCGATAATGCGACCCGGAAGAAGGGGTATCAGCCAAGATTACCGCTTGGCGCATGCTCCGATCGTCCAGCATCGCCCGCACATTGTGAGGAGATAGCGAGTGTGATACAATGCTGGAGCACAGGTTCTGCCGATTGACCAGCCGGATCTCGGACCGAGCGCTGCCATGGCCACCGACACGACCAGACCCCTGCTGACCACCAAACTGTATGTACCCCCGACTCGTTCGAGGCTGGTGTCACGACCCAGACTCATCGAACTCTTGAACGCCGGCCTCCATCGCAAGCTGACTCTCGTCTCCGCGCCAGCCGGCTTTGGTAAGACCACCCTGCTGAGCGAATGGGTCGCTCAATGCGATCGACCAGTCGCCTGGCTCTCTTTGGATGAAGGCGACAATGACGTGGCGCGTTTCCTGGCGTACTTCGTTGCTGCCCTTCGCACGATTGAATCCTTGCAGGATGCCGTCGACAGCATTGAGACCAGCCTCGCGAGCGCGCTCCAATCCGCTCAACAGCCCGACACTGAATCGGTTCTGACTTCCGTCATCAATAGCATAGCGACCGACCCACGTCCCTTTGTCCTCGTCCTCGATGACTATTACTACATCAGGGCCGAATCGATTCACGAGGCCCTCACCTTCCTGCTCGACCATCAGCCGCCGCAGATGCATCTGATCATCGTCACGCGCACCGACCCTCCCCTGCCCCTGGCCCGCCTGCGCGGCCGCGGGCAACTGAGCGAACTGCGCCAAACCGACCTGCGCTTCACGCCCGAGGAGACCGCGCAGTTTCTTAACCAGGCGATGGGCCTGGAGCTCTCAGCAGCCGACCTCGCCGCTCTCGCGTCCCGCACGGAAGGCTGGATCGCCGGCTTGCAGATGGCAGCGGTCTCCATGCAGGGGCGCGAGGATGTCTCCGGCTTCGTTGCCGGGTTCACTGGTAGCCAGCATTACATCCTGGACTACCTCGTGGAGGAGGTTCTCCATCAACAGCCGGAAGAAGTCCAGTCTTTCTTGTTGCAGACCTCGATTCTGGATCGGATGAGCGGCTCATTGTGCGATGCCGTTACTGACACCGGCAACGGTCAGGCAATGCTGGAGAATCTGGAGCACGCCAATCTGTTCGTCCTTCCCTTGGATGACAGTCGGCACTGGTACCGCTACCACCATCTCTTTGCCGATTTGCTGCGGCAACGCCTGCACCAACTGTACCCAGACCTCGTGCATGCGCTGCACCGCCGCGCCAGCGAGTGGTACGAGCAGAATGGCCTAGCGCGCCTGGCAATCGATCATGCTCTGTCTGCCGGCGATTTCGAGCGAGCGGGGGCCATGATTGAGCGAGCCGCAGAAGCAGCAATGATGTGGAGTGAAGTCGCCACCTTGCAGCGGTGGGTGGAGGCCTTGCCCGCCGAGATTCTGCGTTGCCGCCCCCTCCTCAGCGTCTATCAGGCTTGGATACTGCTACTCCGCGGTCAGCCGCTCGAGGTCGCCAAAGCGCGTTTGAAGGAAGCTGTGGATGCCGACACCGGGAGCGAGGTTGCCGGCGAAGTGGCCGCAATCCAGGGCGTGATAGCTGCCTACAAAGGAGAGTTCAGCCAAACTGCCGAACTGGCCCGCCGCGCGTTGGATCTTCTGCCCGAGGACAGGCTATTCCTCCGCAGCCTTGTCGCGGGATACATGGGCTTCGCGCAGCTATACAGTAGTGATCTCGCAACCGCCACCGCGGCTCTTGAGGAGGCTGCCATCATAGCTGAGGGAGCCGGCAACCTCACCAACGCGGTGCTCGCTCGATGCCACCTGGCAGAAGTATCCGCTTTGCAGGGGCGGTTTGACGAGGCAGGAAAGCTCTATGAGCAGATACTCGAATCAGCTGTCGACAATCGAGGCCGGCAGCAGCCCATTGCTGGCATGGCCCTTATGGGCTTGGGGCGAGTGCTCGCGGAGCGGTATGAACTTGAGGCCGCAACTCGCCACCTCCTGGATGGTATCACTTTGATCGAGAAATGGGGAGAAATCGCGGCCATACAGGGTTACGTGAGCCTATCTCGCGTCAAGCAGGCCCAAGGGGACACCAGCGGGGCTTTAGAAGCAATCCAAGTGGCAGAACAACTGGCGATAAAGTTCGATGCCATGAAAGTCGATGACATCTATGTGGGCGCGAGCAAGGTGCGTCTAGCCGTCGCGCAGGGCAACTTCGAAGCACTGTCAGATTGGGTCGGGGAGCACGGTCTGGACCGAGAAGTAGGCCTGGACGAGTTGGAGACAGAGCTTGGGCGCACGCCCCTGTCCCAGTACCGGGCGGTCGAGTACATGACGCTGGCCCAGGTGCGGATCGCTCAGGGGCGGCTTGACGATGCACTAGGGCTGTTGAAACCACTGCTTCAGGCAGTGGAGTCCGCCGGGCATGCAGCGTGGGCCGTCAGGATCCTGGTGCTACAGGCAGTAGCGCTACAAGCGCGGGGCGACGCTACACAAGCCCTGAGCACTTTGGAGCGGGCACTCTCCCTCGCAGAACCGGGAGGCTTTGTGCTTACCTTTGTGGATCAAGGCGAGCCTATGGCCAGGCTGCTGCGCCAAGCCGCGTCCCGTGGCATAGCGTCCGCGTATGTGCAGAAGCTGCTTGCGGTCTTTGACGTGTCTAAGGCTGAGAGTGCGGAGGAGGCGGTCGTGAGCCGCCCGCCTCAACCACTCATTGAGCCTCTTAGTGAACGGGAACTACAAGTGCTGAGGCTCCTCAACACCCGCCTGTCGAGCACAGACATAGCTGAGGAACTAATCATCTCCGTCAACACGGTCCGAACACACATCAGGAGCGTCTACAGCAAGCTGGATGTCCACAGTCGCTACGAGGCCGTCGCCCGCGCCAAACAGTTGAATCTGCTCTAGACCGGATCCGCACGTCACCACCTCACGCCCCCACCAGCCAGGTGGGGGATTTCTTTTTGCTCTCACGCCTTCGTTTCCCGCCTTCCACAATCACCCACCCTAATCACCAATTTTAATGATGACAACTCACCCAATTGACGGCTACGCTATGGGCAAAGAGCGAAGAAACCGGGGTCGCGCTCCTGATGTCGATAGGATACTACCCGCTGGATGTTGTGAACTTCGGACGATCGGAAGGCAAGTCAGCTCTCCTAGTTCCAAAGCACGCGGGCCCAGGGTCTAGGTGAGGATGGGAGATATGCAGACGCACGGTTCCAAATCCAATCCCCCTACTCTTGGCAAGCTACGTGTACTCATCACAGTCCTCGCGTTGGTAATCCTGGCAGGCACCGTGCTGCTTGTCTGGCTCATAGATGATAGCTACGTGGGACCGGTCCTCGCGCTGGCCGCCATCCTTGTTGGCTGGCTTTTGGCGCTGATTCTGGTTGAGCCGCGAGAGGACCGTCCTCCCTCCAAGACCGACGGCACCGAGGCATCATGCAGCAAGCGACGACAGAAGGCCGTCAACTGGAAGCCCGATTCAGCACAGCCGAACTGGACGAATTGCGCGGACGGATGAACTACGATGAATGTGGGCAGTCGCAGCATGGGCATTGAAGGAGGGTCCCAGGCACCAATCCCTAAATCGCCCCCGGCCGAGTGGCCACTTGTCATATCCCTCCAACCATGGCCGCCATTTGAGGGTTATCATCCACCCAAATCACCAATCCTGACGATGACAACTCATCCAGTCGATCGATATGCTGTGTGCAACGTTTACAAGACGGACGCTGCCACTGGTGGAGCACGCAGACGCCGGCCCTGGCAGGCTGTGAGGTTGGAATCCTGTCACACGCGGGTCAGAATGGGCGATCTGCGCTGGGTGGCATATGCGCTAGGGGAGGAGCTTCATATGACCACTGGAGATACAGCTCACAACAAGGAAATCTATAGAGTCAGGGTGAAAGGAGTCCTCGATGCCAAATGGTCGCACTGGTTTGACGGCATGACAATCATTCCGGAAGCCTCCGGCGAGACCCTGCTGACCGGGCCTATAGCCGATCAGGCAGCATTGCACGGCTTGCTGGAGAAGATACGCAACTTGGGACTGCCGCTATTGTCGGTAGAGAGAGCAGTGATCGACGACGAGTCGTATCCATGATAGGAGGTGAATGATATGGGGAAGCTCTTGAGAATGTCGTGGCGCAACGTGTGGCGCAACTGGCGGCGCACCACCATCGCGGTGATCGCCATCAGCCTGGGCCTCGTCTTGCTGCTCATCTTCGATGGCATGTTGGGTGGGGCAGCGCAGGCCATGTACGGCAACGTGGTGAAACTCCAGGGCGGTAACGTACAGATCCATGCGCCAGGCTATCGCGAGAAGGCCAATCGAATGCCGCTCCTGCCTGTGGCCGACGCCGAGGCAGTTGTGCAGGCCGCACTGACCCAGCCACAGGTGGTCGGGGCCTCGCGTCGCATCAGCACTGGCGGCATGGTTAGCAGCCATGAGGGTACATTCCCTGTGGCCATCATCGGCATCGAGCCCGAAAAGGAAGCCCCGGTGGGATTGCTGGCGGGGAACATCGCCACGGGCCGATATCTGACGGCGCAGGACGAGGACCAGCTTCTCATAGGTCAGGCTCTGGCGCACCAGCTCGAAGTGGGCGTGGGCGACCGCGCTACGTTGGTGGGACGTGCCACCCACGAGCAGATGCGCCGCCGGACGATGACCGTCGTAGGGATCTACGACCTGGGGATAGAGGAAGTCGAGAAGGGCATGGTCTACGTCTCTTTGGCCGAGGCACAGTCGCTCTTCGACCTGCGGGACCAGGCCACCGAGGTGGACGTCGCTCTCCAGAGTATGGGTCAGGAGGAGGCAATGGTGGCCGCGCTCGGAGCAGTGCTCCCCGGCTACGAAATCGATCCCTGGTACGTGACGGATCCCACGACCAAGCAGACCATGGAGACGGAGAAGGAGATCATGAGCCTGTTTGGGCTGGTGATCTTGTTGATCGCCGGCGTGGGAATCCTCAACCTGCTCTTGATGGCGGTGTTCGAGCGCACCCGCGAGATCGGCATCATGGCCGCCATGGGCATGAAGCGCTGGGAGACCATGGTCCTTTTCCTTCTCGAGGGAACCTTCATCGGACTGCTAGGCGCGGTGGCGGGCTGCGTGGTAGGCGGATTGATCAACCTGTACTTAGGCCAAGTGGGGCTTCCCTGGGCCGCGGCGGAGTATAGCGAGTTGACCGCACTGATGGGAGACCGCCTCTACTTTGACGTGGGCATTGGCCTGCTGCTAAGCCGGGGCCTGACTGTGATTTTCATCGCAGCGTTGGCTGCGCTTTATCCGGCCTGGCAAGCCTCGCGCAGGGAGCCTGCTGAGGCGCTACACTACGTCTAAGGTGCGACTACAGATAGATCAGAATATGGGAGGCATGCGATGAGACAACTGTGGAAGATTGCATATCGCGATCTCGCTCGAAACCGGCGGCGCTCGCTCTTGACTCTTGTGGCCGTGGCGCTGGGAGTGGCGATGCTGGTCACGATGACGGGTCTTTACGCAGGCGCCATAGGGGATTCCATCGAGAACAACATCCGCCTGCAGACCGGCCATCTCCAGTTGCGCGACGAATCTTACGACGAGGACAAGGTCAGTCTGGCCTGGGAGGATCTGCTGGATGACTCGCAGAACCTTGCGACGCAGATTCAGGCGCTGGATGGAGTGCAGGTTGCCTCCCCAGTGTTGTGGGCCAGCGGAATCATAGGTACGAGCGAGGAGTCGGTCGGCGTGCGGGTGTTCGGCATAGACCCCCTCTCCGACCTGCACCGGCGCATCCGAGATGGCTTGGTGTCCGGCGAGTTCATACAGCCAGACGACCGCAGCGGGATCCTCTTGGGCAGGCGACTGGCCGAGAGTATGGACGTGACGGTGGGCGACCAAGTCAGCCTTCTGATCAACACTTCGAACCAGCAGGCTGACGAGGCCACCTTCACCGTGCGTGGCCTCTACGCCACCGGCGTCCCAGTCTACGACGACACAACAGTATTCCTGCCACTGTCCAAGGCGCAGGCCTTCACCCGTACCGAGGGGCGCGCGAGCGCCATCATGGCGCTGCTCGATGACCGGGAACAGGCCGACGGCATCGCTCAAGCGCTGCGCTCGCCGGGCTTCACCCTGTTGACCTGGCGCGACCTGAACCAGTTGATTCTACAGGCTGTCGAGGTGTCCATGGGCGTGACCTACCTGATGTACCTCATCGTTCTCGCTGTCGTGGCCGTGGTCATCGCCAACACGCTGCTGATGTCCGTCTTCGAGCGCGTGCGCGAGATGGGCATCCTGGCCGCGCTGGGCATGAAAGGCCGGCAGATCATGGCCATGTTCATCCTGGAGGCAGGCACGCTGGGACTTGTCGGCGTCGCCCTGGGCGTCCTTCTGGGATCTCTCGGGGTGCTCTACCTGGCCACGGTAGGCCTGGACATCGGAGAAATGGCCACAGTGGCCGCTGCCGAGATAGCCTACAGCCAGGTGATCTACGGCGAGTTCGATCCTGGGGCCACGCTGGCACTCTCCATCATTGCTATGGTGATCATCCTGCTCGCATCGCTCTATCCTGCCTGGTTTGCGGCCCGCTTGGAGCCGATAGATGCCTTGCGCACCGAATAGGTGAACGATTGGAAGAACCCGCTTTCACTAACACGTGCTAGGAGGTCAGAAATGGAAGTCTTACAGCTGCAAGATGCAACCAGAGTGTACAAGATCGGAGAGGTGGAGACCCATGCTCTGCGCGGCGTTACCCTCACCATTCAAGACGGTGAGTTCACGGCCATCGTGGGGCCCTCAGGTTCCGGGAAGACCACCTTGCTTCAGTTGATGGGCTGCCTGGACAGGCCCACCAGCGGGCGCGTCCTCCTGAAGGGCGAGGACATCACGCAGCTCAGCGCCAACAAGCGCGCCGACCTGCGCAGGGGAACCATTGGCTTCGTGTTCCAGTTCTTCGCGCTGATCCCCGGACTGACAGCCTACGAGAACATCGAGCTTCCCCTGCTGCTGACCGGCGTGAATGGCAAGCAACGACGGGATCGCGTGGTGGAACTCCTGGAAGCCGTGGGCCTTTCCGAGCGAGCCAAGCATCGGCCAGACCAGATGAGCGGAGGCGAGCAACAACGCGTTGCGGTCGCCCGTGCCCTGGCCACGCGGCCGGCTCTGATCCTGGCGGACGAGCCCACGGCCAACCTCGACACCGAGAACGGCCGTCAGGTTATGGAGATCATGCTGAAGTTGAACGAGGAGACGGGCACAACCTTCGTTTGCGCCACCCACGACCCGCGCGTGGTTCCCTTCGCCCGACGCGTGGTGGAGCTGCGCGACGGGCGGGTCTCCGAAGACAAACAATGGGAAGGAGATTCGAGATGGTTCGTAAGTGGTGGGGAATAGCCCTACTGCTACTGTCGCTGCTCATGGCCTTGGTCACGGGCTGTGGCCGGTCAATCGAGCCCTCGCCGACGCCCGTGGCACCTCTCGCGGAGACAACGGCACCTTCGCTGCCGGGCCGCTCCGGTGGTCCTACCGTGTCCGCATCGGGTGAGGTAGTGGCGGAGCACGCCGCCCAGATGGGTTTCGCCATGGCCGGTCGAGTGGAGATAGTGGCCGTCGATCTAGCAGACGAGGTCCAGGAAGGTGAAATGCTTGTGGCACTGGAGACCTCGATCCTCGAGGCCGGTGTGGCCCAGGCCGAAGCGGCCCTCGAGGCGGTGAGGGCGCAGCTGGCCCAACTGGAAGCTGACCCTCGCCCAGAGGAACTGGCCGCGGCGCAGGCCGCGTACACCAGCGCCTTGGCCCAGTATCGCAAGCTGGAAGCTGGCCCTCGCGACGAGGAACTGAGGATGGCGCTGGCCGCGCTCAGAAAGGCGGAGGCCGCCCTGGTGCACGCACAGGCGGCATACGACGAGGTAGCCTGGGTGGAAGAGGTGGCGGAGATGCCCCAGACGCTGGCCCTACAGCAGGCTACGCTAGATTACGAGAGCGCCCTAGCTAACTATCAGATGGTCACCCGAGGCGCACTACCCGAGGACCTGGAGGTAGCCTGGGCCAACGTGGAAAGTGCAAAGGCCCAGGTGGATCTGTTGCAAGCCGGGGCCACGATCGAGCAGTTGGCTGCCGCCCAGGCAGCGGTGGCCCAGGCCGAGGCGGCGCTGGACACCGCCCGCGCAACCTTGAACCAAGCTACACTGACAGCGCCCTTCGAGGGGACTGTGTCCAACGTGCGGGTCGCCCCGGGCCAGATTGTGATGCCCGGCCAGGTGGTGCTCACACTGGCCGACATGCGCCATCTGCGCGTGCAAACCACCGATCTCAGCGAGAGGGACGTGGACAGGGTACAAGTGGGACAGGAGGCCGTCGTCTTTGTGGAAGCGCTCAGCGTTGACGTCTCAGGGCGGGTAGCCCGCATCTCACCAATGGCGTCCACGGTGGGCGGCGACGTGGTCTACACCGTCGTCGTGGACCTGGACCAACAGCCCGAAGGCCTGCGTCTGGGCATGAGTGTGGAAGTGGAGATCACCACCGACTGAGGTCCTGCACGATCGACTGGGACCGGCCCAACTGACCCTTACCGAAAGGAGATGACTTTGGACACAACAAGGAAAGCTCTTGCCGCGCTATGCATTGCCACGGCGGTTCTCCTGTTGGCGGGCTGTAACGTCGGGGGAACCAGGGCGTCAACGCCCACTGTAACGCCTCTCTCAACGGCCAGAGCTTCGGATACTCCGGTCCCTCCGACCTCTACGGCCGCGCCGACGTTCGAGCCACAGGAGACCGTGGCGCCAACGGCTACGCCTGCCCATACACCCACGCCTACGGCTATCCCGCCGACCAATACCCCGGTGGTCACGCCTGCAGCGGCGGCTCGGCCGGCGACCCCTGCGCAGCACGCACCACCAAGCCTTGAAGGCCGTTTCGTCTTCCAGGTAGCAAGCGGAGGCGATGTCTATGTCGTGGACGCCGACGGAAGCAATCTGACACGACTGACCCGCGGAATGGACCCCACTTGGTCGCCCGACGGCAGCCAGATAGCGTTCGCCAGGTGGACCAGTCCTTGGGGAATC
>CAYGAW010000113.1:0-9379 GCA_964347945.1 uncultured Anaerolineales bacterium | reverse complement strand
CAGGAGATAGAGAAGCTGCTGACCTATGTGGGCGAGGAGAGACCCGTTGCCAAAGCCGACGTTGAGCTGTTGGTCAGCTATGTGCGAGAGGCAGACATCTTCGAGATGGTCGACGCTTTGGGAAGGAGAGATATCAGACGCGCGATGGAGTTGTTGCACCGACTATTGGAGGGCGGACAACACCCGCTCTATCTGCTGTACATGATTACCAGGCAGTTCAGAATACTGCTTCAGATCAAAGAATTGCTCGCCAAGGGAACCTCGCGCGAGGACATAACAGCCCTGTTGAGCCTGCACCCCTACGTGGCACAGAAGATGATGAGACAGGCTCCCAGTTTCTCCATTGCCGAACTGGAGGACATCTACCACCGTTTGCTGGAGCTCGACGTGGCGGTGAAGACAGGGGGGATGCAAGAACCTCTGGCTCTCAGTTTGTTCGTGGCAGAGGTGCGGCGATGACTCTATGCTAAGGGAGAAGATACCTATAGACTGAGGGGAGGGCGCTGAAGATGGAAGTCCGTGGCCTGCTCGTACGTGTAGGCTACTCTCAGCACAGTGCCCTCGTCAAAGGGTCGGCCCATTATCTCGAACCCGACCGGCAATCCCTCGTGGAATCCGCAAGGAATGGAGATGCAGGGCAAGCCGGCCAGGTTGGCCGGTATCGTATACAAGTCGGCCAGGTACATCTCGAGAGGATCGTCCACCATCTCCCCGATCGCGAAGGCCACAATGGGCGAAGTGGGCCCTACTACGACATCCACACCGGCTTCGAAGGCACGGTCTAAGTCCTCCTTGATGAGGGTGCGAACCCTCTGCGCATTCAGGTAATAGGCGTCGTAGTATCCTGAACTCAGGGCGTAAGTGCCCAACATGATGCGCCGCTTGACCTCCCTGCCAAAGCCCCGACCCCGCGCCCTGCTCTGGGCTTCGCGAATAGTCTGAGCGTCCGGGGCGCAAAGCCCGTACTTGAGACCATCGTATCGGGCCAGGTTAGCACTGGCCTCCGCCCACGAGGTAAGGAAATAGGTGGCCACCACATACCTCTCGTGGGGCAGAGAGACCTCCTGAAGCTCTGCACCCAGCCCTGCCAGCGTCTCTATCGCTTGGCGCACTCGCTCCTCAACCCCCTGGTCCAACCCAGCCGCGAAGTACTCGGAAGGAACGCCGACTACCACGCCAGACAGATCCTCCTTCAGGCACGAGGTGTAGTCGGGCGTGGGCTCATTCGCCGACGTGGAGTCCAAGGGATCGTAGAAGGCTATGGCGTTCATCACCAGGGCACAATCGGTCACATCCTTGGTTATGGCACCGATTTGGTCCAGTGAGGAGGCGAAGGCTATCAGGCCATATCGCGATACGCGCCCGTAGGTGGGCTTCAAACCCACGACGCCGCACAGCCCAGCTGGCTGACGCACGGACCCTCCAGTGTCGGAGCCAAGAGCGAACAGTGTCTCGTTGGCTAGCACTGCGGCCGCTGATCCGCCGCTCGATCCCCCTGGGACACGTGAGACATCCCACGGGTTATGGGTGGGAAAAAAGGCGGAGTACTCGGTCGAGGAGCCCATGGCGAACTCATCCATGTTGGCCTTCCCCACGAGTACCACGCCTTCTTGCCGCAACCTCTCAACCACTGTGGCGTCGTACGGTGGAACGAAACTCTCCAAGATCCTGGAACCGCAAGTGGTCAGCACGCCCTTGGTACAGATGTTGTCCTTGATAGCCACGGGGATGCCTGTGAGGGGACGAATATCGCCGCCTGCGATCCGTTTGTCGGCCTGCCTCGCCTGCTCCAGTGCTATCTCGGGTGTAGGCGTGACGTAGGCCCTGATCTCTCCATCGGACTCCGCCATCTTCGCCAGCACAGACTCCGTGAGCTCCACAGACGAAATCTCGCGCCGACCCAACAGATCATGGGCTTCGTGAATCGTAAGGCGATGGAGCGTCACCGCTCCTCCCTGGAGAAGATGGCGTGCACGCGGAAGTATCCTTCCTGGGTGCAGGGGGCGTTAGCCAGGATCTCCTCGTTAGGCCAAGATGGCCTGATGCTGTCCTGGCGCAGGACGTCGCCTTTCACGACCACGTGAGCAGTTGGGGAAACGTCTGAGGTGTCTAATTCGTTCAGCTGCTCCACGTACTCCAGAATCTGGGACAGGTCACCCTGGAGTCGTTCGATCTCCGCCTCGCTCAGTTCCAACCTTGCCAGGTCGGCGATGTGCTCTACCTCAGCGCGACTGATCTTCGGTGGGCCGTGTCGTGACATTGCGTGATAGGCGCCGCCAACCAGGGGGCAAGCTATGAATACTCGTTGGGAAAGATTACCACCTTGCGCCGGCGACCCTCGCCAGTGCTCTCTGTCCTCACCAAGTCATGGTCGCGCAAGGCGATATGCACTATGCGCCGTTCATGCGCTGGCATGGGTTCCAAAGTCACCGGCCTCCCTTCGGCTACGACCCTCTCGGCCATTCTGCCGGCCAACTCGGTCAGTATCCTCTCCCGGCGTCTCTTGTACCCTCCCACATCAACGACAATGTTTGCCCACCGCTGGAGTTTGCGACTTACGATCAGGCGCACGATGTACTGCAAATCGCGCAAAGTTTCTCCTTGCCGCCCGATGAGGATACCTAGGTTGTCGCCCGTGACATCCAGCACCATCGGCGCCACGTCAACTTGGTCAGATTCTTGTACGACCACCTCGGCCTCTACGCCCATATGGCGTAGAAGTTCGCGCACTACATCGCGGCCTATCTCCGCTACTTCTTCACCTGTTGATACCGGTTCCTCTGGCTCCTCAGGTTCCACCACGGTGACCCGCACTCTGGCCTCTTCACCGCCCAGGCCCAACAGGCCCCGGCTCCCTTCCGTCAATATCTCAGTCTCCACCTGATCGGCGTCTGCACCCAAGTCCTCCAGCGCTTTCTCAATGGCCTCATCGACCGTTCTTCCCGAGGCTTCAACGCTTCTTCTTTCTTCTTCTTGCATCTTTCTTCGTGTCCTCTCCCCTGGACAGTCCGGGGATCCAGGTCGGCAAGGCCTTGGTGATGTCTCCCCACCCAGTGGTGAAGCCCTGCTGCACGACTTGTAGTAGCCCCGAGGCAATCCAATAGAACGCCAGTCCCGAGGAGACCTGCAGAGTGATGAACCCGAACATGATAGGCATCATGTTCTGCATGGTTCTGTTCATCTGAGCCTGTGATGGATCCGCAGCCGGCTGAGCAGTCAGTTTTTGCTGCAGCCAGAAGACCGCCACAACGAGCACAGGTAATATGAAGTAGGGATCAGGGCGCCCGAGGTCTAACCACAGGAACTGGCTGTTCAATGGTATGGAATTGGCCGCTATGCTGTGCATGAAAGGGATAGAATGATACAGTCGCTGAGACATCCCGACAAGCTGCTCTGGGGTGCTTCCCAAGGCCTGGTAGATGGACTGGTAGAGGCCTATCCAGATAGGCAGTTGCACCAACATGGGCAGGCAACCCATCATGGGATTGACGCCACGCTCCTTGTACAACTCCATCGTGGCTGCCGACAGCTTCTCTCGATCCTTGCCATACTTCTTCTGCAGCTTCTGAATCTCTGGCTGCAGTTCCTGCATGGCCTTCATGGACCTGATCTGCCTCTGGGTAAGGGGATAGGTCAGCAGGCGCACAAGAACGGTGAGCCCGATGATAGCCAGGACGAAGTTGTTAAATAGCACACTATACAGCAGCACTAGCAAGTTCAGCATGGGCTGCACGATCAGCAGGTTCCCCAGTTCGACTATTCCGGGCATTCAACACCCCCTGTCATTGCTCCTCCCCCGGCTCTACCTTCCACCTCAACTGGCCGGTCGTGGAGTCAAGCGCGTAGAGGTTACCGTCATCCGCATTCACATATGCCAACTGTCCGGCCACCGTGGGAGACGCCAGTACCTTGAAGTCCCCTTCCTCTGGATAGTGCCAGATCGGAGCACCTGTCTCGGCGTCCAGAGCATACACCCCCGCGTTGTTAGCCGAGAAATACAGAACGCCATCGGCTATGACCGGGGAATCGGGAATCATGTCGCCCGCCTCGAACTCCCACTTCACAGCAGCGTTCCTGTCGTACAGGGCATACATTGAATGATCGAGGGACGGCACATAGACAATCAACTCGTGCGACAGCGGGGACTCCCAAACCCAGTTTCCGGTCTGAAAGGTCCACCTCTCCTCGCCATTTTCGGTATTCAGGGCATACGCCTTGTTGTCCAGCGCTCCAAAGTACACCGTATCTTCGGACACGTGAGGAGTGCTGTAGATAGCTCCCCCAGCTGCGAAGACCCATTTCCTCTCGCCTGTGTCCGCATTCAGGGCATACAAGTTCTTGTCGGAAGAACCAACGTAGACTGTTCCGTCGCCATAAGCCGGGCCACCCCAGATCTGGTTGCCAGTTTCGAACTCCCACCTCATAGCCCCTGTCTCGAGGTCCAAAGCGTAAACCTTGTAGTCGGTAGAGGTGAGATAGACCATGTCCTGCCCTAGGGTGGGCGAGCCCAGGAAGGGTTCCGTCGTTCCGGCGCCGTCGACAGGGAAGTGCCATTTCTGCTGGCCATCGGTCGCATATATGGCGTAGGCTTTACCACCGATCTCTTGGTTCTGGAATACCAGAAACGACGTGACTTCGATCTCGTATGACCCAAAGAAAAGCACCTCCCCACCTGTCACAGGTGTGGAATAGATGCCCGCCAACGCTCGGTCCGATGGGAATTCCCACAACTGTTGCCGGGTATTGATGTCCGTCGCATACAGCTTGCCCGCCTTGGAGGCAGTGTATACCACGTCCCCCTCCACAGCGGGGCTGGACCAGCCCATGGCTGGCCGGCCCCCACATCCCGCAAGGAGGATGAGGATCAGTGGCAACAAGAGGCAGACCACGGTGAACCTCGTCTTCACGATGCTCGTTGCTTTCAAGGAAAAGTCTCCTTTGTCACATCTTGGACTCACGGCACAGGATCGTACCCGCCTGGATGTAAGGGATGACAGCGCAGTATGCGTCTTGCACCCAACCATCCCCCCTTGGCGATGCCGTGCTTCTCGATGGCCTCATAGGTGTACTGAGAGCACGAGGGGACGAAACGGCAGGCGGGAGAAAGGACCGGGGAGATGAACCTCTGATATGCGCGAATCGTGGTCAACAGAAACGATTTCATATCTGGCTATCGAGCCTGGCCTCGCCCACGATGCCCCCTGACCCACCACTAGTCCAGCAGCAACCCGGCTTGCCCCAACAGTTGCTGCACGGCACGGTCTACGTCATGGTAGTCCGCACTGGCGATGGGCCTGCGGGCGATGAACACGAGATCCTGACCCGGTGTAATCAGCGCCTGCCTAGCCCTGGCCGCCTCTCGCAAAAGTCGCTTGACTCGGTTGCGCACTGCAGCTTTGCCAACCCGCTTGCTCACAGAGAAGCCACAACGGCTGTATTCCAGCCCGTTGGGAAGAACGCATAGCACCAGCAGGCGATGGTACCATGAACGGCCGTCGTTCTTGACCCGCTGGAACTGCTCATCATCCCTCAGCCGATATCGCCTCTGCATGATGCGGGCATGATAGGGACAGTGTCAACGTCCGATGAATCAGACCGTCAGCCTTTTTCGTGCCTTCTGCCGACGGTCCTTCAACACCCTCCGACCACCGGGCGTACGCATCCGGGCACGGAATCCGTGAGCTCTCTTGCGCTTTCTCTTCTTAGGCTGATATGTGCGCTTGGGCATAGTAACACTCTCAAATGAAGGACATCAAAATCATATTATACCCACTCGTGGGCCTTGTTGTCAAATACCCTGAGTGCTTGCGCCAAGTCGTGGTGCCCGCCCCCGCCCAATCCGCCATCGCCACACCAATCGCAAAGGTAGTAAGAAACTCTAGACGGAATTTCCAGTGGCTACCGCACTGCGCTACCTCGCAGTGCATGGAGATGCCCAGAGCGGAGATTCGCCATCACTCGAATGGGGGAAATCCAGGTAGCGCATAGGGGAGTCGAACCCCTGTCTCCGCCTTGAGAGGGCGGTATCCTAGGCCACTAGACGAATGCGCCGTGCTCCTGTTAGTCTACCAGCAAACCTGCCTGTTGTCAAACCACCTATTCACTCACCGATAATGTCACCCAAGAGGTACAGTTCACTCAAATGATAATGTCAGCGAGGGGACTATGCGCAACCAAGCGAAGATGACCATAGACGAACGTAGGAAGTATCTGCGACTGATCAAGAAGCGGTATGTTGAAGCCAACAAGTCCGAACGGGGGCGCTTGCTGGATGAGATGGAGGCCGCGACAGGCTTGCATCGCAAGAGTCTGGTCCGCCTCACGTCAGGTAGCCTGGAACGGAAACCCCGCCATAAGCAGGGGGGACGCACTCATGGCCCTGAAGTTGATGACGCGTTGCGGATCATCTCCGGAGAGCTCTGACCCCGTATCTGCGCAGAACGTCTCCAGCCCACAGCCCTGGGAGACGCGACAACGATCTCTTGCCGGCATCTAGTCGGTAATCTATAATGAATGCAAAACTGAAGAGCAGGGATCCGACGACCCTTCTCGACCCGGGAGGTGGCTATGCGGGATACGCAGACGTCAAGCTCAGTGCGCCGTGGATCGGTGACAGGTGCATTGATACTCATCGTGGCGGGGTTCATGTTCCTCCTCTATAACCTAGGGTACTTGCCAGGGGACATCTGGCGGCACCTATGGCGATTCTGGCCCATGATCCTCATCCTAGTTGGAGCGGACATCGCCTTGCGAGGTTTCCCCGCCTGGTTTGCGCTGCCCGTGCTGCTACTCGTGGTAGTTACGCTCATCGGGGCAGTTTGGTTGTTGGTGCCCACGCTGCCGACGCAAGACGTCGTGACCGAGACCCTGAGCCAGGATCTCGGACACTTGAGCCAAGCTCATGTCCGGCTGGAACTGGACCGTGGCACATTGCAGGTCGAACGACTGGACGATTCTCCCCATCTGTTGCTGGCCGGCCAGTTCACCCATGATCCGAGCATCGTGATTCAACAGGAGTTCTCCACATCCGGTCAGCAGGGTGACCTGAGACTCGCAGACCGGTACCAGGCCTACTTCCCCTTCTTCCTGTTCCTCGGCGATACCAGAAACGACTGGACAGTAGAGCTCAGCCCGCGCATCCCCCTAGAACTGGATCTAGGTGGTGACGATTGCCGCCTGGATCTCAACCTGAGTGATCTGGCCTTGAAGGCCTTGACGGCCGAGTTGGACGATTGCGCAGGCGAGGTCGAGATGCCTGCCAGCGATGGTCTTGATGCCAACCTGAACCTCGACGGGAGTGAGTTGACAGTGATCGTACCCTCCAACGCAGCTGCCAAGGTGCATCTTGACCTGGATGATACCGAACTGACCATAGACTCGGCCCGTTTCACTAAGATCAGCGCAGAACAGTACGTGTCAGAAGGGTTTGAAGAGGCAGAAACCAAGCTTGATGTGACTCTGCAAGCCACTGACTCTGCCATCAGCATCCAGTAGGCCAAGGGGAGCACCGGTTGTCACCGCCTTTCGGAGCCATTGACCGCAACGACTCTAGCGTCGACAACTCTCACTTCGAGACAGGCGTGCAGGATCTCGAACATGTCGCATCCTTGCCAACCTGCTCAGAATGCGGTTCTCGGAATCGAGAAGGAGGACGGTTCTGTGGTCAATGCGGAGCGCCTCTCGCCGAGTACTGCCCCCAGTGCGGCAGCAAGATCCCAGCCAGTGTGGGCTTCTGCGAACGATGCGGTACTGAGCACGGGCAAGCTGCCGCCTTCGAAGGAAAGTGCCAGCGCTGTGGCACCCAGAACGAAAAAAACGCCGAGTTCTGCAAGGAGTGCAGCGGCCGCCTACTCGTCGTCTGCCCCCGCTGCGATGCCGTGATGGGAACCTCTGCCAACTTCTGCGCACGCTGTGGCTTCAATTACTCCCAATTCGTGACTGGGAGACTGACTGGAAAACCTGAGGAGGAAACGGACAGAGACCAGGGCAAAGACCTATCCTACTTCAACATCGTCAGCAACGCCGTCATGATCGCGCTGGTCATACTCAGCATCGTTCTCATCATCTACATTCTGGCACAGATCTAGGCCCTGCCCACGTGGCCTGCGGACCGGCCGTGGGTCAGAATTGCCTCCCAAGAGAGAATATGGCGGAACTACTTGCGTGCCCCAAGTGTAATGCTCCTGGGTTGGTAGAGACGGAGAGCGGCCAGCTTGCCTGCACCGCCTGCGGCACCAGATTTGTCTTGGCTTCCAGACAACCCGATTCCCTCTCCCCATGCCCTGAGTGTGGCTTCAGCAATCAAGCAGACGCCAGTTCTTGCGCCGAGTGCGGGGCACCATTGGCGAAGTACTGCGCTCGGTGTGGAGCCAGACTGGACCTGCACATGCGCTTCTGCGACCAATGTGGTGGCAGCTATGAAGGTCTGTCATTGCCCGATGGACGCTGCCACTGGTGCGGTTATCAAAACCAAAGCGAGGCCGACTTGTGCCAGGAGTGTGGAGCCCGCCTTATCATGATCTGCCCGAGGTGCAATTCCAGGATGAAGGCTGGTCTCAGGTTCTGCAGGACCTGTGGTCTGGACTATGAGACGCTTCTGGAACCCGAGGAGGAGGAAGAGACCTAGCAAGTGCTGGGGCTTGGAAGGACAGCACGAGGTGCCGAATGAGGCGCCCCTCTCGTGATGCTCAGGTGGGTAGCGATGACCTCTATGGTGGGGAGTGTGGCGCACGCCTGCAGACCAACCCTAGGAAGGACGGTAGGTCCAGAACCCCGCTGATCATCGGTATCGTGGCCGTGGTGGTGGCTGGATGTGGGGTCGTATCTCCTGTCCCGCAGCTCTCGCCCACGCCTGATCAGAGCCTGTCGCCTGGTGCGAGTCCCACTGCCGCTACTGCTCCGACACCGCGCCCGCCCAGCGTTGCGCCGGGACCCGACGCCCATGAACCCGACGACTCCATTCAAGAAGCACAGCCGATAGCGACCAATGGCCTTCCCCAGGCACACAACCTCCATGTGCAAGGGGATCACGACTACGTGCACTTTGAGGCCTTCGAAGGAACGGCCTACACCATAGAGACATCACAGCTGGGCGGCGACGTCGACAGCATCATCTATCTGTACGACAGCGAGGGGAACGAGTTGACGTACGCTGACGATGGTGCTGACGAGCCTTTGGCCTCCCGTATAGCGTGGATTGCACCCAGCAGCGGAACATACTACGTGATGATCAGAGACCTGGGGGAGGAGTCCGCCGGGCCCGACGCGACGTATGAGATCCGAATCATAGCCAGTGACACAGTCGAAGGCGCAGACAGCTACGAACCCGACGATAGCATCGCTCAAGCCAGTCCCATAGACACTGACGGTACCTACCAGA
>CAYGAW010000112.1:0-4526 GCA_964347945.1 uncultured Anaerolineales bacterium | reverse complement strand
GATCCGGTTTCATCCCCAAAGTGACAAGGTGGCCCTCCCGAGCCACCTCTTCGGCTACCGACAGCACATCCCGGAATCTATCAGGCTCGGTGATGTGATGATCCGCGGGGAGGCAGGCCATCACCGCGTCCGGATCCCGACGCCTCAGATGGAGGGCCGCCAATCCTATGGCGGGGGCGGAGCCTCTACCCTGCGGCTCGCAGATCACGTTGCCCTCGGGCAAGGACGGCAAGTGCTCCTTGGTGCTCTCAACGTACTGCTCAGCGGTGATCACGTAGATCCCGTCTGGTGGCACCAGCGGTTCCAGACGCGCATAGGTCTCCCGAAGCAACGGCTTCTCTTGGCAAGTTATGTCCAGTAGCTGCTTCGGACACTCCCTGCGACTCAGAGGCCAAAGGCGTTTCCCGCTTCCACCGGCCAGGATAACCGCATACATCATCGCCTCCGCTCACTCGACAATGTACTCCACCCCTCTTTCTCGCGCCACCACGTAGTTCATACCTCCTACCTGCCGCACCATACCCTTGAGTTCCATCATGGCTAGCGTGCTGGTTACCTCGGCGATGGGCAGACTGGTCCTCTGTCTTATGTCATCTACGTGAATAGGCTCCGTGGAGATACACTGCAGGATCTGAGCTTCCTTCTCGTCCTCGGGAACGATCATCCGCACCTGCTCGTGCTGCTCCACCAGGGTGAGATTCAACTCCTCCAGGATATCCTCTACGCGCATCACCAGCTTGGCAGCTCCCTCCTGGATGAGGCGATTCGTGCCCGCGCTTTTGGGACTGTTCGCATTTCCCGGCAGCGCAAACACCTCTCGCCCCTGTTCCAGCGCATAGTCGGCGGTTATGAGCGCTCCGCTCCGCTTCCCTGCCTCCACCACCAGCGTGCCGAGCGACAGACCACTGATGATTCGGTTGCGCGCCGGGAAGTTGCCTCCTTCTGGCTTGGTACCCAAGGGATACTCGGTGATCAGGGCCCCTTTCTCGACGATGTTCCTGGCCAGATCCCGATGCTCGGGCGGGTAAATTATGTCTATTCCGCATCCAAGTACAGCGATGGTGCGCCCGCCGGCCCTCAGAGCGGCGCGATGAGCCAGTGAATCAATGCCCCTGGCCAGACCGCTCACCACCGTTATTCCGCTTCTCGCTAGATCGCCAGCTATCTCCTCCACCATTTGTCTGCCGTACGCCCTTGACGCTCGCGTGCCCACCACCGCCACAGCCCATTCGTCTCGAGGCAGGATGTCGCCTTTCGCGTAGAGCACGGGAGGAGGGTTATGCACATGCCGCAGACGGGGCGGATACTCTTGGTCCGGCCAGGTTATCGCTTTGGCGCCTTCACTCTGGACCTTCTCCAGCTCCTCGTCCGGGGAGATCGTCTCCCGGGCGGCCAGGATTGCCTGTGTGGACCGCTTGTCCAGACCGGCGTCCTTCAACTCCGCACCTGAGGCCCACCAGGCCTTCTCCAGGTCGCCGAAATGATCCAACAAGAGTTTGAAGCGAGCTGGCCCTATGCCAGAGACGATATTGAATCCGATCCAATATTCAGTATCAGCAGTCACGCTTTCGGCAGGCCCTTCAAGTCACTGAGAGACTGTGGGGATTTGTGGTCTCAGCGCAAACCCTCCATCAGACGCACCTCAATCCGCCCTTCTTCGGTGTCAACCTTGGTCACCACGTCAGAAAGAGCAGGTATCAGCACCTCCTGGTGACCATCCTTCACCACGTACACATCATTGCTGCCGGTGAACAGTACCTCATCGACGCGTCCCAGAAACTCGCCCTCTATCGTCCATACCTCCAGTCCGATGATCTCATAGATGTAGTACTCGTCCTCCTCCAGAGGGATGGCTTCCTCGGCAGGCACCTGCACCAATTTCCCTTTCAACCCGGCAGCGTCGTCCCGATTCTCACAGCCTTCCAGCTTGAGGATGACCCTCCTTCCATGAAACCTGTGGGCTTCAACCACTGCAGGGGCAAGCTCCTCACCCAGATAGACCGTCTTCAGCAAGCTGAAGCGATGTGGAAAATCGGTAAGAACCTCGGCCTTCACCTCACCCCGCATGCCCACTGGACCCAGTATGCGTGCGACCACTAGATGAGAAGGCCGTTTGCGCTTCTGGGGAGACGGAGGTAGGCCATCCTCTGTACGCACCTAGACTATCTCCAGTATGACACGCTTGCCCTGCTTGGTGGCTGCTACCCTGAGCAGTGTACGCATGGCGTTGGCCACCCGTCCTTGCTTACCTATGACGCGGCCCATGTCCTCCTTGGCGACCCGTAGTTCCAGTATCACCGAACGAGTGGCGTTTACCTCTGTGACTTCGACCTGATCGGGATTGTCCACCAGCTGCTTGGCCATGTACTCCACCAACTCTTTCACGGAAATCGCCCTCCTTGCATCCTCGGTGTCTGGTATAGGAAAGCGGCTACAAGGCCCTACTGAGGATGCCCCTGGATCCGTCGTACCGAATCGCAGAGCAACTGAGCGTGCCTCTCGCCGCCAGCTTGCTGCCCGGGCTTGAGGGGTTCGTTACTCAAGCAAGTCTCTTGCCCTCAAGCTCGCTTCTATCTCGTCCAACGACTTCTCTCCAAGGCCTGGGATGGCGAGCGCTGCTTCCCTACCCTCCTCCAACTTGGTGAGCAGGTCTTGCACCGTCTCGATGCCGGCTCCGCGCAGGACGTTCACCACACGTGTTGAGAGGTCAAGCTCCCCGATGGCGATGTCGGGCACAGGCTCAGCTTCCGCGGGCGCAGCCACAACCTCTTCTCGCGGCGGCTCTGCCACCGCTTCCTCTGGTACAGGCGCAGCTTCAACCACCTCTGCCAAGATATCTTCCAGCGACTCACCAGCCTTGACCCGCTCCAGCTTCTCGAGGGTCCCGAGCTTCTCAAACATCCGCAATACGGCGTCTGTAGGTTGAGCTCCAGACTGCAACCAGTAGACAGCTCGATCCTCCGCTATCTTGAATTCAGGGGGATCGAGTCGCGGGTTGTAATGGCCTATGGTCTCGATAAAGCGTCCGTCACGTGGGGAACGGGCGTCGGCCACGACCACCCGATAGTGAGGCTGTCCCTTCGCCCCCACCCGTCGTAACCTAATCTTGATCATCAGTTCCCTTGTTCTCCTCTCCGTACCGTTGTATCAAGTCTCTCAAGTGGCGCACTACCGATCACCTGAACATGGACGAGAGATCTGGCATACGCCCCTTGCTCACCTGCTTCATGATCTTCTGCATCTGCCGGAACTGGCTCAGCAGCTGGTTCAGATCCTGAACTGTGGTGCCGCTGCCTCGAGCGATGCGCCGCTTGCGGCTGCCGCCGATGACACGAGGGTTCTGCCGCTCTGTGGGCGTCATGGAATTAATCATCGCTTCGATTTTCACCAACTGCTTGTCGGTCACCTCAGCTGGGATCTCGCCAGCGAGGCTGGACAGGCCTGGAATCATGTCCAGCAGCTGGCTCATAGGTCCCATCTTCTTCACCTGTTGCAGCTGATCCAAGAAATCCTCCAGAGTGAAGGTGGCAGTGCGGAGCTTCTCCTCCATCTCGAGGGCTTGCTCTTGATCGAAGGCTTCCTCTGCCCTTTCGATGAGCGTCAGCACATCCCCCATTCCCAGTATGCGAGAGGCCAGGCGATCCGGGTGAAAGCTCTCAAGGTCGGTCGATTTCTCGCCCGTCCCCAGGAACTTGATGGGAACGCCGGTCACAGAACGCATGGAGAGGGCTGCGCCTCCGCGGGCATCGCCATCCATCTTGGTCAGAATCAGCCCGGAGAGACCCACCCGCTCGTGGAACTCTTGCGCCACCCGGACGGCGTCCTGCCCCGTCATCGCGTCAGCCACCAGCAGGATCTCTGCCGGCGAGACTTCCCCCTTTACCTGCTCCAGTTCAGCCATCAGCTGGTCATCCACGTGGAGGCGCCCCTGAGTGTCCATGATGACCACGCTGTAGGCGGCCTCCTTCGCTCTCTTCAAAGCATGGGCGCATATCTCCGGAGGGGGCACCGTTGTCCCCTCGCTGTGGACGGCAAGATCCATTTCCGTTCCCAGTATCTCCAGCTGCTGAACGGCTGCCGGCCTTCGAGTGTCCGCCGCTACCAGCAGTGGCCTCTGTCCCTGTTTGCGAATGTGAAGGGCCAGCTTGGCCGCGGTGGTTGTCTTGCCCGAACCCTGCAGACCCACCAACATCACACCATGGGGAGGCTGCCCCGACAGATCCAGCTTGCTGGGCTCGCCCAGAAGGGCGATCAACTCCTCATTGACGATCTTGACTACCTGCTGCGCAGGGGTGAGACTGCGCATCACCTCGGCCCCGACGGCCCGTTCGCGCACCCTGGCTACGAACTCCTTGACGACTTTGAAGTTGACGTCGGCTTCCAGCAGGGCAATCCTGACCTCTCGCAGGGCTTCATCTACGTCCTGCTCGGTCAGCCGCCCCTTGCGCGCCAGCCTATCGAAGGTCCCTTGTAGTTTCTCAGTCAGCGCCTCAAACATTCGCCAAGCCCGTGAGATGATTCTGAAC
>CAYGAW010000111.1:0-5162 GCA_964347945.1 uncultured Anaerolineales bacterium | reverse complement strand
CGCCTTGGGAAGCGAAAGTTGTTAGGCCAGCGCCGCTACCGATGAACAGCACCAGGCTTAGCAGAACAGCGACTACCTTGGTCATTGAATAGCTCTCCTTTCTTGAAATCATGTCTACTACGCCGATCCACCCCATTAGACGCCGAATCGGCCGAGGAGATACGGGCTGCCCCAAGGATTTGGCCAGGCGCAGGAAATCGGCCCGGCCGCGCGTTACCCTCTGAGGAGCGCGCTGCGGTGTCCGGCGCAATTGCTCAAACAGGTCTCGCAGATGCGGATCCAGTTGCTCTTCTCCGTGTGTCATGATCCCGTCTCCTCAGATGCCAGTATCCGTCTCAGAGAGGCCAGGCCGCGATGTTGCAGTGATTTCACTGCGCCCACCGTCTTCCCCAGCGCCTCCGCGATCTCCTCATTCTGCCAGCCTTCCAGGAACTTGAGCGCCACCACCTGCCGCTGCTCTGGGGTTAGAAGACGCAAAGCGGTGCGCAGCCGCTCCCCATCCAGTCGTCGTTCCACGGTGTCTGATGGTTCCTGACCACTTTCCGCGTCCAGGCATGCTTCGAATGGCAACGGCGGCGGAGGCCGTCGACGGTAATAGTCCGTGATCCAGTTGTGGCTCACCTGGTACAGGTAGGCCCGCAGGTGTAGACGAGGGCCACCGCCGGAGTGTAACGCGTGTAATAAGCGGCTGAAGGTCTCGGCCACACACTCCTCCGCGAGATCAGCATCACCCAGTAAGCGCATTGCGTAGCGATACAGGTCTGGACTGTAGCGATCGTAAATGCCGCCGAGGGCGCGCTGTTCGAAACGCCGGGCTCGCGCTAGGAGGTCTGTTTCAGTCTCCACTGGATCTTCTATTTCCTATGACGCCATGTTGGCCCTTGAGATACGGCCAGTACTTAGAGAACATGAATATGCTGCTGGCGCCACACTTCGGGCCGAGACTGTATCCCTCGAGAATTAGGCGCTTTGGCCTGAGCGACTGGCCGTTCAAGGCTGGCAAGAGAGCAACCAAACTGGCGCTGCACAGTGCTCTGTCTCCGGCAACGGACTGCTGCTACGCAGGGAGCTCGCCCGCCAGCGCTCCAACTCATGGGTGCTGGGGTCCATCGCAACCCAGGCCGTCAGCGATGCCTGTCGAAGGCCGAGTGTGTGGGTCCCCTCGAGTCAAGGTTGGTACGGTTGTACTAGTCACCGGGCTTTACAAACGCCTCGCGGCTTCGGCAGACCTGAGCGAGCATCGGGCTGTCACGCGTGATTCCCGCTACCAAGGGCGAGCTTGTCGACGAGGGCACATAGGTGCCGTGGCTGGAGTCTGCAGCAGCGGTGAACTGCGAGGTGTCCTCACCGGGATCTGTAGTCGTCGCAGCTGGGCACATGTCGTCGCCGAGGAAGCTCGAAGCACTCGAATTGCCTGAGCCACCGGCCGCGAGAGCGGTCAAGTACGTCTTGCCCTCGTCATCGCGGCCAGTGAATAGCTCCACGGCGGCGCGGATGGGGGGAGTGCCACCTGCAGAGGCGCCGATGTATTGGTGGATACGCCCAACGGAGCCGGTGATCTGTCACTGCTCTCTGGGTGAAGTGGATAGTATGAATCCGATGAACATCAGCACCGCTCCCACGAGTTCGCTCAGATAAAGATACTCTGTTAGTCCGAAGCGACTCAGTGTGCCTCCCAGGCCCGGTGCCAGGGCACCAAGGGCGATCAAGATGGTCCCTACGGCCCGGTTGCGCATGGCACGCCGACGCCAATAGACCACTGTGCTATAGATGGCACCACCCGCCAATGCCACCAGGCCATAGATATTGAAGAAGGGCGTCAAAATCCGTACCCCGCCGGTGGTGATGGCGTGGCCGCTCAACTGGGTGCCCGGAAGGAGACTCGGGTCCAGTTCAGCCGTGAACACTCTGAAGGCGGCAAAGAGGGAGCCCAGCACGAGCAAGATCAGTAAAGCATTCGCCCACGAGCGGCGCGCCAACAGATGCACGGTCCCCTGGCCCAGCCAGGCGGCCACGAGTATCGCGCCGCAGAGATACCAGAGCCGGAAGACGAATGGGTTCCATCCGGCAACACCATGAATGGCCGCCATCGATTCCGCGACGGCGTACAGCGTGAGACCGAACCCCCAGATCAGAAGATGGAGGCCCTTCCTGAGTATGTAGCGCCTGAACACCATAACAGCGAAGACGAAGGTGATCAAAGCAGTGACGAAGGGCATTAGTGTGTTTATACCTTGCATACGGCTTCCATCCTTTCCGGATAGGGTGGCCCAGCGAACCACTTGGCTTGAGGCTGTATCAGAGAGGCCCCCCTTCTTGCTCCTATAGATACTGTGTGAGCCATTGTGGGGTGATGCCGATGAAGTACGTATTCACCGTGGTGAACGTGCCGGTCATTAGCAGGATCCCGACCCCCACCAGCAACACTCCACTGGCGATCTCCACCGCCCGCATGTGGCGGTTGAGCCGTTTCAACCAGCCGATCGCCCGCGTCAACAGCGCCGCTGTCACCAGAAACGGCACGGCCAGGCCCGCTGCATAGACCAGTATGAACCAGATGGCTCTGGAGGGTTCGGTGAAACCCAGCGTTACGACTGCGCCGAGCAGCGGTCCGACGCACGGAGTCCAGCCTGCAGCGAAGGTCATGCCGAACAATGCCGAACGAGCGTAACCCATCTCCAAACCCGAGCCCACCTGTACCTGTCTGGTGATATTCAGGACGGGGATGGTGAACACCCCCATCGTGTGTAGACCGAACAGGATCAGGATGACTCCGCCGAGTCTGGTGATCAATTGGCTGTACTGCTGCAGGGCGCCAGCCAGGACGGTCGTAGGCAGGCCAAAGAGAATCACGAATACCAAGGTGAAGCCTCCCACGAAGAACAGCGACTGGCTGAAAACCTGCCAACGCTCGGGTGGCGCGTTGGTCGAGAGGCTGGTTCCCGACAAATAGCCCAGGTACACAGGCACTAGCGGCAGTACGCAGGGCGAGATGAAGGAGAGTAAGCCGGCTGCAAATGCCAGGGGAAAACTGACAGACGGCATGAGCTACAACGCCTCCGTGCAATAGAGTTGGGAAGCCAGCCGTTCTTCCTCATGGTCTATCTCCGGGCACCGGTGGGCGAAGGTGTAGACATACCGCCGCGCATCAACGCCGTTTCACGGTTGGCTCTGTCCCACAATCATTCATTGTAGCACCGTGGGATGGGAAAAGGAAAGAACAGATTGGCGCAGTGGCTCACAGGCCTAATGGCGGGATGACAAAGGGGCCAAACGGCCCTACTACGCCGCGACCAGGCACTGTATGATTGCTAGTATGCACGTGAAGGGTCTCGTGTATGCCCTTCAAGCACATTCCTGGACCTGGAGGGATTGTCCGTATGAGCAACAATGCTATGCGGAGGATGATGGCCAGGCAGCTGGGCAGGAGACAGAGTCTTGGCCTCAGGCGCAAGACCTGGTGGCTTGCTGGCGGCCTGGTCACCCTGGCGGTCATGCTACTTGTGTCTGCGTGTGGAACGTCGCTGGCAGAAACAGATGCAGGGGTCACCCGGGGCACTGCTTCCCCCACACGAGCAATCCAACAGCAGCCGATAGAACTGCCGAGCTGGGTCGTCAACGGGTCGGAGAAGGTTCAGGCGGCCTACATAGCCGCCACACTGCATGCGGCGGAACTGGCGTACATTCCCTGCTACTGCTCCTGTGGTCAGTTCGGTCACGATTCAGTAATCGACTGCTTCATCTCAGGCGCTGACGCTACTGGCGCCCCTATCTACGACAATCATGCCTACTATTGAGACCTCTGCATGAATGTGGCGCTGGATGCGTCCACGATGCTGGATCAGGGCAGGCCACTTGCCGAGGTGCGCGCGGAGATCGAAGGCCGGTACGGCCACTTCGGTCCCTCGACCAACACACCCCTTCCTCCAGCCACACAGTGATGGTACGCGCTGGGCACCGTTCGCTCTTGGGTATGGTAGCGCAGCTGTTGGTACGGCACTGGGTTCCGTTTCTGAATCTATCTCTGGGCCTGTTCCTCCTGGGAGCGGTGGCGGCGCCCACGTTCACGGCATTGGGGCTGGAATGGCCTGGCAGGGTCCTCTACACACTGTATGGTTTCACCTGCCACCAATTGCCGCAGCGCTCCTATTTTCTATTCGGCCCGCGGTTGGTGCAGACCTACTCTTCGGATCAGTTGCTGGCCGCGGGCATGGACCCCGTGTGGCCCCGCCAGTTCCTGGGAAGCGCCGCGATGGGCTACAAACTGGGCCTGGCCCACCGGAACACCGCAATCTACTCCTCTCTGATGGTCGGAGGTGTTTTGTATACTCTCTTGGGCCGACTCCGTCTGGGACGTAGGTGGCATGTTTCGAGACGGCGATACCTCGCACCCTGGCTTTTCGCCGTGCTCCTCATGACGCTGGACGGCGGGTCACATCTGATGAGCGAACTCACCGGCTGGGGTTTCCGCGTCGATAACGCGTGGCTGCGACTGGTGACCGGAGAGGCCCTTCCGGCCCCTTTCTACGTGGGGGACGGCATTGGCTCATTTAATTGGCTGATGCGGACGGTGACTGGGGTCCTGGTGGGACTGACCACGGTCTATTTCGTGTTGCCCATCCTCCGCAAGGAGTTGGGAGGACAGCCAGGCGCGCCGAGACCAGGGGTGACCGGCCACGGAGCAGTTGTTTCCGGGACAAGTGAGATGCGCTCGTAGCCTTTTCGCCATTACTAGTGACGAAAGCCCGGGGCCTGAGGCGGTTGTCAGGATCCAAGGGCGTGGAACCGGAGGAATCCGGCGCAGGCGCGCCGTGTTCCTGGCCGCCAAAGAATGAGCATCACGTGTCGACGTAGAGAGGTACCGCCGACGGGGCGAGGTGGGAAGGAGGCGACGCTGCCATCTGTGAGTTCTCGATGTTGCTCAGGATCGAGATGCGCTGTGCATGTTTTGCGATCCGCTAGAAGACGCTAGAAGGAGAAGAACACGTCAATGATCAAGGAGGTACAACTATGAAACGATCAGTCGTCCTAGCGCTTGCCCTTATTGTGGTAGGCTCGTTGCTCATAGTAGGCGCGGTCGCCGCTCAGGAGGAGTCTGTGAGCCGAGGTGGCCGCCTCTACGACAAGTGGTGGGCCGAGACAGGGGCAGAGGAACCCATCAT
>CAYGAW010000110.1:0-7694 GCA_964347945.1 uncultured Anaerolineales bacterium | reverse complement strand
GCCCAGACAACTTCACTCCCTTCGCCGTGGCAGCGGGACTCAGCCTCATAACCATATACCTGGGTTGGAGCAAGCGAGCTGCTCGATACTTCCTCTTCACGGGTCTCCTCTTCGGTCTGAGCCATCTGGCCCGGGCAGACGGCATCCTGCTGTGGGCCGCCCTCTTGGCCACGCTGGTAATCATCTGGCTGCGAACGCGGACCACATCCAATGCCCACACGCACCAGGAGATTCCATTCAGGACGTGCCTCTTCTGGCTCCTCCTTGCGGTGGTCGGTTACCTAGCGATCATGGGACCCTGGTTCTATCGCAACTGGCAACTGATCGGCGCTCCCCTGTCAGGCGCTGGCACCAAGACCATCTTCCTGCGTGACTACGCTGACATTTTCAGCTACTCCAAGGAACTGAGTCTCCAGAACTACCTGGCCTGGGGTTGGGGCGCCATCCTTAGGTCCAAGTTCTCAGCTGCCGTGCACAACCTCGCCGTCATTCTGGGTGCGCTGCAGTTTCACCTGGCCCCAGTCGCTTTCGTCGGTCTGTGGCAACTGCGGCGGCGAAAGGAGTATGTGACTTTCTACGTCTATGCGGCCACGCTGTACCTGGCGATGACGTTGGTTTTCACCTTCCCGAGTACTCACGCGAGCATGCTGCATTCCACAGGAGCCCTGCTGCCCTTCCTGTTCGTCGCCGCGGTCCCAGGCATTGATGCCGTGGTGGGCTGGATAGCCGCTAGGCGACGCACTTGGCATCCTCGCACCGCAAAGAGGTTCTTCCGCGTCGGTCTCACGGTGGTCCTGGTCACGATTAGCCTGTTCGAATACTCCCGAGCCGTATTCCTGTCCCTCAATCCTGTAGCCATCGAACCCCTCTGGAACAGAGCGAATACAAGCTACTTGACGGTGCAAGCCTGGCTGGACGGCAACAGCGCCGGAGACGCGCCCGTGATGGTCGTGGACCCTCCCGCCTACTACTACTTCACTCATCGCCCAGCCATCGTCATTCCCAACGATGACATAGAAGGCATCATCGAAGTGGCTGACCGCTATGGCGCCGACCACCTGATCCTTGAGTACGATCACGTTGCGTCTCTGGACCCACTGTATCAGGGCGACGCCACGCACCACCTGCTGGACCTCCGGCACGCTTTCGAGGCCTATGGCGGCAGCGCCATTCAAATCTACAGGATACGGAGATAATGAGCAGATGAAGCGGCCGCCCCGGTCATTCATCCTCCCGGTTCTTCTGGCGTTCCTCGGGGCACTGCTGTATCTCGGCTACTCCTTGCGCTTCGGGTTCGTGGGGTTCCCACTCGACGACGCCTGGATCCACCAGACCTACGCTCGGAACCTAGCACTCCATCACCAACTCGCCTACAACCCCGGGCAGCCGAGCGTTGGCTCCACCTCGCCGCTATGGAGCGTGCTCGTCACCCCAGCCTATGTTCTCCCTCTCGAACACAGATTCTGGACCTATCTCCTGGGCGCCATCCTGCTGGCTCTCACAGGCTGGATTACCTACCGCTTGGCCAGTGCACTGTTTCCCGACGACTCTCTCACGCCGATATTGGTTGGCGCGTTCTGCGCGCTGGAATGGCATCTGGCGTGGTCAGCATTCTCGGGTATGGAAACCGTCCTCTTCGCTTTTGTCTCTATGCTGGCCATTGAACGGTACGTGGCAGGCGGCCGGCCGTTCCTTATCGGCGTCATCATCGGTCTGCTCACCCTCACGCGACCGGAAGGCGTTTTGCTGTTGGCGCTTCTCATCTTGGACACCTTATTGAGACGCAAGCGGACGAGAGAAACCCTCAGCTGGGCGCAGGCGGTCACTTCTGCCGGGTTTCTGCTGCTAGGGTTCCTGGTACTTGTCACCCCCTACCTCATCCTGAACCTGACCGTGACGGGAAACCTGTTCCCGAACACCTTCTACGCCAAGCAGGGCGAATACGGCGATCTAATAGCGGAAGTGCCCCTATGGACTCGCTGGGCGCAGATGGCGGCGGTGACCGTAGTCGGGGCCCAGGTGCTCCTCATCCCTGGCTACATCTACGCTGTCTTCAAGACCGTCAGGCTCGGACAGTGGCAAGCGATGCTGCCTCTGGCGTGGTGGTTCGCTCTCCTGAGCGCCTACGCGATGAGGCTCCCCGTCACCTACCAGCACGGCAGGTACTTGATCCCTGCCATTCCCATCCTCGTATTATATGGTGTCTGGGGAACGAAGAACCTGCCCGGCCTGCCGCGCATCGTGAGGCGGGTCCTTTTCATCTCTATCCCAGTGCTGCTGGTCATCTTCTGGGTGCGCGGGGCCGAGCAATACGCCATCGACGTGAGGATCATAGAGAGCGAACTGCGGGAGACGGGGCAGTGGATCAAGGCCAACACTCCGCCGCAGGCCGTAATCGGCGCCCACGACATCGGCGCCATCGGATACTTCTCGGGGCGCGTTCTCGTCGACACAGCGGGCCTCATCACCCCTGAAGTAGTGCCCTTCATAAGAGACGAGGCGAGGATGCTGGCCTTTCTGGAAGACAAGGAGGTGGACTACATCGTGATCTTCCCTTCGTGGTATCCCGAGATGTCCGAGAGTCCAAGCTTGCGCGCCATCTACCGTTCTGACTCGCCCTGGGTGGTGGAAGCCGGGGGAGACAACGTCGTGGTCTACGAGACGGCGTGGAACGACTGATACACGCCCCTCAGGGCTATGTGGCTCGGCGAATTCCAATTGCTTGTTCAAAGTCGCTTGAGCAGAGCTTGCACGCATACACGTGTGGTGGTATACTTGCGTGGCGTGGCTGGCAAGCACTGGTATGCTCGCGAGGGGCGGAGGCACATGGTGGACAAGATCAGAATCATGATCGTCGACGACCACCCACTGTTCCGCGAAGGTCTGCGCCGCGTTCTGGAGGAAGAGGAAGATCTTCAAGTGGAGGCAGAGGTGGCCGACGGTGAGCAGGCCATCGTCCTGGCGCGTGAGATCCAGCCCGATGTAGTGCTACTGGATATCAATCTGCCATCCATGAACGGCCTTCAGGTGACGCGAGAAATCGCTTCCAGGTTACCGGATACAGCGGTCATCAACCTCACTGCCTATCACGACGAGGAGCAGATACTTCGCGCTATCAACGCAGGGGCTCAGGCCTACTATCCCAAAGAAGTGATGCCTGACAAGCTGATATTCGCGGTGAGGCAGGTTACTCAGCGGCAATACGTCATCGATGATAAGGTGCTCGATGCGAGTGAGATAGACGCTTGGCTGATCGAGGAGTCCGCGCGGTTGGCGCCACCGGGATTCCCAGGTGATACGGGCTTCGTGCCTCTGTCGGCACGGGAGATGGAAATCCTTCGCCACGTGGCCAGGGGAAGTAGCAACAAGGAGATTGCGCACACCCTGCAGATAAGCCAGCAAACGGTAAAGAATCATATCTCTTCCATACTTCGCAAGCTCGATGTCAGCGATCGCACCGAAGCGGCAATGTACGCAGTGCGTCACGGTTGGATTAGGCTAGAGGATACCAGACCAGACGAATAGGGCCCTCACAGGAGCTGTTCCCGCCGCAGTTGCACTCCCTGTGGGATAGAACTGGAACGAGCCATGGAAGACAACGAAGAGAGACAGGATCCCGTCGAAAGCCTGGCTGACCTGGTCGACGAAAGCAAGAGAGGCTACACGGAGATCCAGAACCAGCTGGAAGAGATCGAGGTCCTGATTGGTCAGACTAGCAGCGAGGTTCAGAAACTTGACCATCGTACTGCGCAGGTCACCAACAAACTGCGCCACATTGAGTCAAACCTGAACAGCTATCCCCGGGAGGACATCAAGGAGGCGTACTCGGCCTCTGTAGCCTCGCAGCTCCGTCTACTCATGCTCAGATCGCAAGTAGAGCAGCTGCAGGCCAAGAAAGAGAGCTTGGAACCCCAGGCCGATCACCTGCGCAAGTTCTTGGAGATCGTTGATGAGATCCCAGGACTAAGAGGACCCGCAGAAGCGTTTGCCACGGCGCCGATCGGTGGAGACAACGTGGCCATGCGCATCATCGAAGCTCAAGAGGGCGAACGCCAGCGCTTGGCTAGGCAGATGCATGATGGCCCTGCACAGTCGCTCACCAATCTGATCCTGCAAGCTGAGATCGTTGAGAAGTCCTTCGACGTTGATGACGACCAGGTTCGCCTCGAACTGGCCAATCTAAAGGACGCCGTGAAGGCGACATTTCGCAAGACCATGGACTTTATCTTCGAGTTGAGCCCCATGATGCTAGACGACCTCGGGGCGGTACCGACGCTGCGGCGTTACATGGAGGATTTCCAAGAGAAGAGCGGACTCAGCGTTGCCCTGGACGTGGTAGGGGAGCAGCGCAGGCTGGCTCCCTACGTCGAGGTCACGATCTTCCGCTTGGTGCAAGAGCTGCTCCACAATGTGTGGCAACACGCGCACGCCAGCCACGTGCAGGTGAACGTGGACCTGCAAGCGGCCGCCGTCAGAATCAGCGTAGAAGACGATGGGAGTGGCTTTGATCTGGACGAGGCCATGTCCCTGGCGAAGGAACGCAAGACCTTGGGGATCGTCACCATGCAACAGAGGCTAGAAATGCTCGGAGGGGATATGCAATACGACACCAGCCTGGGCAGGGGCACCAAGGTCACCGTGCGAATCCCCAGCGCCTAGCGCTCAGGTGTGCGCTTTGGGGCAAATGTAGAATGGATAGAGTCCCAATAGTACCAAAGGGCTATTGCCTTTCAATGGGATTCTCGATATAATGGAGCCAACGAGTGGTTGTTTGTCGCTCACTCTGTAGTGCTACAATAAGGAGGGAGGTGAGAAAGGATGCTGTACTTGCCGCAAGAGGAAGGGCAGGGTATGGTCGAGTATGCGTTGATTCTAGTCCTGGTGGCCATCGTCGTCATTGCGATCCTGCTGCTCCTTGGTCCGCAGATCGGCAACATCTTCAGCCGGATCACCAGCGCTCTGAACCCGTACTAAGATCCGGATCATACCAGCCGTGTTACAAGAGAGCCCTACCTGAGTAGGGCTCTCCTAATTATTCGCCCGTCTCTTTCCACCAGGGGCCCTGTAACTCGCCAATCCCGACACTCAACGCCCGCACGCGCCTTCGCTGAGACTCTGCATTGGTGCGCGCCGGCTCCGTGGTACTATCTTCCTATTGCGATTTCAGCAGTGATACTGTACTATTTGTTTGAGCATCGGGAGCACGGGCTACCGGCGTAAGTCCCTACCCTCCAAACGAGCCTACGCAGCCTGCTACCCCCGACGTCTATGTGTAATTGACTGGAGTGCAACGCAAGTTGCACCCTTGTCCAGGCTATGCAGCGAAAGTCACATTGGCGCAGTGAGAAGGCTCAGATAGGCTTCCACGCCGACGATCGAGCTGGAAGGAGAACTGAGATACCATTGCGGAGCGGGCGATGGAGTAGGAGTGGCGGATACTGCTGTGTGCCCCACGCAGGCGCCACGCGGCCGACAGTGGTGCGACGGCGGTGTCAGCACCTGAAGCCGTCAGCGTGCTTGGAGCGCCAAGGACTCGACTCAGGTATCAGATGAGAGACTGAATTGCTCCGGAGCACAGCTCCTGACCACTTGGTCGCAGACCGAGAACTCAAGCCAGATCGCATATCAGTGAATGATGTACACCAAGAGACCATGCCGGGTGAACCTTCAGGAGAGAGGCCCATGCTGAGGAAACGGTCAAGAGGCCAGGCCTTGACGGAGTTTGCCATTATTCTGCCCACGGTACTGGTCGCAATGTTCCTGATCATCGAGACGGGTAGGATCTTCCAGGCATACGTCACCGTTCAGGGCGCCGCCCGGGAAGGTGCCCGGTACGCTGTCACCGGGCAAGGTGGCGCAGAGCGGGTCACCAATATCAAGGAACTCGCCAGGTCCGCTCTGGCCGCTAGCTTGCCCCTGATACAAGATCCCGGCTGCGACGACTACTGCTGCGACCAAGACTGGGAGCCTGAGTACTACTGCATCGTCGTTTGGTCGAGAGGAGGGTACGACAACGCGGGTCTGCCGGGCGAGAGAGTACAAGTGCAAGTAGTATATAACGTTCGCGTCGTGACGCCCATCCTCTCCGCAATCGCTCCCTACGTCGGGGTAACCGGTCGAGTGGAGATGATCAACGAGCCCTTTGGGCCCACCGGCTCGACCCAAGTAGGCGTAGTGCCACCTGCTCTGGATGCTCCCCCAACCTTCACACCCACCTACACCCCCACGCCGACAGCCACTCCGGGACCGGTCGCCATCAACGAGCCCTTGCGACCCGGAGACACGGTAGTGACCGGCTACGCAGACCCAGACTACGAGACGTTGATCGAGATCTGGGATTGGACCTTGCGCCAGATCATCGGCAGTGGCAATGTGCAACCTGACGGAACTTTTCGCATCAGCGTAAATCCGCCCCTCGTCGGAGGGCACACCATTCGGGCCATAGGCACTTATACCTATGATGATGCTGTAGTGGGTGCTGACACCCCCACGCCGACCGACACGGGCACTCCCACCAACACCCCAACCAGCACCGCGACGGGCAGCCCCACCCCCACCGGCACCGCCACCGAGACTCCTACCATTACCCCCACCCCCACGGCGACGCCGCAGCCCTACAACATCCGGGTGACTTGCGGCGACGACCTGGACTATACGGACACAGAGGGCAATCTCTGGGAAGCTGACCAAACCTACGCCGCAGGGAGCTGGGGACACGTTGGTCTGGTGACTACGCGGCCGCGGGACCGTGGGGCGTGCGCCTCGGTTGGGGGAACTGCTGAGCAGGACCTTTACAACTCGTATGCCTACGGCCCGTTCATGGGATACATCTTCGACGAAGCTGTTAATGGCGAATATCACATAACGCTGCTTTTTGTGGAGCCGAGTTACTCGTTGCCACTCAAACGCCTCTTCGATGTTTCCATTGAGGGCGAGTTGTTAATTGACAACCTGGATCTGGCTAGCGAGGTCGGACAGTGCAACGCCTATTCGCTGTCGTTCGACGTGATGGTTACCGACGGTCAATTGAACATCGACCTGGCGCCACAGCTCGGAGACGCCATCATCAGCGGCATCGGTGTGTCTTTCACCGCGTACCTCCCCACGCCGACGCCGACGCCCACCGCTACCCACACGCCGGGCCCCACTGTCACGCCCACCTTCACCCCGGCAGTGCCGCCGGACCTGACGATATGGGGCGCGCCGGGGATGGACCCTGTCTACCAGACAGTGCCGCCCCCTGACGGCCAGACCGTGCCTCAGCCTGAGTGGGCGTTCCCCGCCTGGACCCCCGTGGCCATCACCACCGATGTCTATAATGATTCCACGGGACCCTGCAACGAGTTCTTCTGGACGGACCTGTACCAAGCAGGTGCCATGACAGTTCCGCCGCCCAGCAAGGGGGGCATAGCCTGGCAGGGGCTGAGCGGTCTGGGCCCCTACTCGGGCACCACGATCACCTTCACCCACACTTTCACCAGCAGCGGCGTATATTACCTGTACACGCAAGTAGACAGCTTCGAGTTCGTCGATGAGCTAGACGAGAACAACAACGTCAGTCAGCCACTGTCGGTGTCTGTGTACTATGACGGACCGACGCCCACCGCCACATTCACGGCTACCCCAGACCCCTTTTGCGGGAGCATTAGCGGGACCGTGTGGGCCTTCATCGAGGGCCAGTTGGTGACGCGCCA